>CAZTKW010000074.1:0-5316 GCA_964614315.1 uncultured Pirellulales bacterium | reverse complement strand
CCAAAACGAAAGTCTTTCAGTGCTTTCACTGAAAAGCGTGGTTAACAAGTCCGCCAATTGCACCGGATCGGAGTTTTTCAACTCAACTATTCTGGGCTTTACTTCGTTTACATCAATCGGAGCATCCCATCTTTTTATCTGCTCTTCGATTTTTCTCATATTTTCCGGCGAAGCTATCACCGTTACTTCCTGCATCATTGGAAAAGCTATTACTTTCACCGTGTCCGCCGGGCTTCTGCTTTGGCGTCCATATCTATAATAGTAATAACTGGCACTGCCTCCCGGGACAATTTCGCCGAAAAGGTTGTCTATGTTTTCCTTAATCTGCTCGGGGTCGGCGTGCTTCAATTTAAATACCTGGGTTTCGAACTGGCCTGTAGGGATATCAATTTCAGCAATAAGTTTCTTGACCATTTCTCTCAATTCAGCTCTGCCGAAAATCATAATTTGCCTTGACTGTGACAGCGGTCGAACAAGAACGCTGGGTTTTAATTCGGTTCCCGGCATACTCTGCAATGCCTGGTCAATCTGAGTAGCGACTTCCTGCACATCGGCATAGGTAACCGAAATCGTTTCGGATTCCGATTCGACAGGCTCTGCTCTATCGAGTTTCTCTATCCACAGGCCAATCTGTTTAATATCTTCAGCAGAAGCCTTTGCAATAATCCACTTGCGCCTCGGCTCGGGGATAAGCACGATAGGTGTCTGGCTCGAACTGACAACCACCGATGTCGCTGCTCCTCCGGTTTTTGATTGAGCGGGCTGAGATGGCGGTGTTGGCCCGGAACCCGGCCTTCGCGGAGAAGATTGCCTACCGCCTCGTCCTGTGGTGCGCCCCGCGCTGCTCTGCTCATCTCCTAAAAGCATTCTGAGCAACTGAACAATTTCCGAAGGGTCACCATATTTAAGTTCATAAATCTCCGTAACGGTCTGCTCAGATTCCGGTACGTCAAACTGCGCTATAATTCTGTCGAGGCGTATCAGGTTTTCAACCGTATCAATAACCAGTAAAGTGCCGGTATTTTCGTCTGCACTGACATAGCCGTAATCGCCAACCAAAGGCAAAACAATATCGCCCATCTGAGTGGGACTGTAATTTACCAGCTTGAAGAATTTCTGAACCACCTGACTTTTATTTTCAACAGCGGCAATGGGATAATCCGCTGGTATGGTGGGCACCGAGCCAAATTTAGCGCTTGCAATCGGCTTCAGGTAAATTGCGTTGCCGGCGCGTTCTGCAACAAAACCTTTCGACTGTAAAGCGGCGTAAATCATAGACAAAGCCTGACTTCTCGGCATTTTTTCCGATGAATATATGGTTATCTTCTGCTTCATTGCTTCATCGGTCGGAATAACGACCTTTCCGGTCCAATCGGCGAGCTTTTTGACGATATCTTTCATTTCCACATCTTTTAGATTTAAGGCTTCCATCGGGTCGTTGGGCTCGGCGGGTTTATTGGGCTCGGTCGGCTGTTTTGAGACTGTCGGCTCATTCGGCTCGGTCGGAGTATTCGGTTCATTTGTGTCAACAGAACCCTCAATAACATCAGCTTCAGGCTCAGACTCAAACTCGCTTATATCACCAGACCCCCAAAATTCATCATCATTCTCAACTTCTGTGGTTATTTCGGTTTGTTTTAACTTTTCCAGAAGCTTGGGGCCCTGGTCATAAAGGACAATCCACCAAATAGCAAAAGCTACTACAAGAACAATCGCTGCCGACATTATTGGTTTTAACCGTTTCAATTTATTCACCTCGCTTTAATTATTTAATTATCTGTCTATTATTCTGCGTTAAATCTTTGACGCATTTCGTTTCTCATTTGCTGTCTTTCCTCTTCAGAGGCATTTCTAAATCTTTCTCTCATAGCCGCTCTTTCTTCCGGAGAAAGATTTCCAAATCCTCTCATACCTCTACCTCTGCCTTCACCCCTTCGGCGCTGCATTGGTTCCGGAGCGACAGGCGCCCCTTGGCTTTCGACCTGCCCTGTATCAACCCTTGCGGGCGTCGGTGCACCCGGAGGCGAAGAACTGGCTGCACCGATAGGAGCCAAAGTTATTTGCTTACCATCCCACTCGATTTTTATCTGCGCAGGTTCAATAGCCACAATTTTTGCGTCTTTCACCATATCACCAAGTTTGTACCATTTACCTTCTATCAGGACTTCATTGCCCAATATGCCAAATACCTGTTTTATGGGCTGCTGTTTCGGCGGGGGCGGCGCAAATAAATTGTTTTTCTTCAACTTCTTTGCCAATTCCCTGGATTCAGCAAAATATTTGTCCCTCTGGTCTTTGTCTGGTTCGGTCTGTTCAACAGCTTTTTTGACCAGGTTTCCGGCCCTGGCTGAAGCTACAAGAAAACTCGTTATATTAACTAAAATGGCAACGGCCAAAACCACTGCTGCCCCAAACAGCAGAACCGACGTAAATTCTTTCCTGTCTTTTAGATAGTTTAGTTTCATATACTACCCCGCTCACTTGGCAAACGCTGATACCGTTAAATCCAACTCGACTTCCTGACGTTTTTTCGGGTCGCACTTTATATTCAACTGCTCTATGCCGACCAGATAAGGATTATTCTTGAGTTCGGCAAGCAAGTCGAGTACCTGGTCAAACTTACACTTGGCACTGCATTTCAAAAACAATAACATATACCCATCCTGTCGAGCTGATTTGCCGGCCCTTAACTGAACCGGTCCACTTTTTATTCCCGCCTTTTTCAACTGCTCATTAAATTTGTCTCTAAAGAGGAACTTTTGTTCTTCCTGCTTTCCCGGCATCTCAAAGACCGGCACAATCGTCAATAAACCTTCCTGCTTAGCTTTATTGGGACTGATAATTCTTAAATCGGCCCTTGCAACAGCAAGTGATTCTCTGACCTGTGTCCAATGCTCAAGCCACGCGGTCGCAAACACAAAAAACAGAATAGCTGCAACAGAAACAGCTCCCAACTTCAGTGCCCGTTTATCTCTCTGGCTTAACTTGGTTATCATATTTCCTCTTTTTTAAGATTTACTCTCAGGCTTTCTTTTTGGTCAAATTCCCATAATGAAAAGTAATAGTAAATTTTAATTTTTTGGTTTTGGAGTCCTGAGAAGAGCTTTGTATCTTCACTTCTTTTATGCCCTTTCTGCTGCGCAGATTGTCTTGAAACTTGTACAACTGTTCGGTGCTGGGGGCCTGACCGTTTATGGTTACCGGCCGGCCTTTTTTGAAAGTGAAACTATCCAGCAGTATTCCTTTGTCAGCATCCGCATTTATCTGGTTTAAAAGCTGCAATATGTCGGGTCTTTGCTGCGCAACTGTCTTGATTAGCTTTTGCCGCTGTATAAGCAGTTGACAATCCGGCTGAGCCATTAATCCTTCCAATTGCCTGCTGCTGACAACGTCATCGGCGTACAGTACAGCAATGAACAAGAACAGCATTGTCAGTGCAATTATGCAGGCCGCCCTCGGCGAGTACAGCCAATGTTTCTTTTCTTTGTCCCCGGTCGGGCTGTATAAGCGCTCAAAGATATTAAACTGCTCTGTGCACTTATCAAGCGCCATTGATGCAAGGCCTATCGGCACACGATATTCATAAATATCAGCAGGATACCAGGAACTTGTCTGCCGGCTTATTGTCTGAATATTCGGCAGAGCGGCCATTGCGGTCAATCCTGACGAACCAAGAGAAGAAACTATTGTCTTTATCACGCTGCCGCCATCGGAGAGTACAAAAATAGGCAATTCCGTCAAATCCGAAAAGCCAAATGATTCCAGGATACTGGTCGTATCCTGGACAAATCTCTCAATAGCTCCGGTTTGTTCGCCCGGCTGTTCATCTATGGAAAAATCATCCATTCCCATATCCAGGCTTACTGCATTGCTCAATCGGCCATTTTCTACCAGACAAAGCTGTGTATTTTTCACGGTGATACTTATAACCACTTCAGCAGGGTGGGATTTTTCGCATGTGGAAAAGAAATTCCTCCAGGTTTCCGCTATCGGCTCACAATCCAAAAGTATTTTATCCGGCTTAAATCGTTGTACGTTTTCTACAAAGTTCTGTAACGGCAGCTTTCTTGCAACCGCTATGGTTACAGGAACTTGTCCATTCCTGGCCGGACCTGCTCTCCAAGCCATCTCCATCTGGTCAAGAGGTAACGGCAGACGGGCTTCGGCCTGTAATTCAATCATCGCCGCCATTTCCTCACCTCTTACCGCAGGCACTTCAATTCGGTAAAATACCACGGCTTCTGATCCGAAACCGGCCATAACTATCCTGTCGTCATCAGTCTGTGCCTTCACCGTCGACTGGACAGATAAACCACACTCCTCGGCAAAGAGCCGCCAGGTTGATTCGGTAAGGTCGCAGCTTTTTGCCCAGAGAAGTTCAAAAGCCCCATTGTGTTTTCGAAGAGAAACGGCCTGTAGCTTATTCTCCTGCTGCGATATCGCAATCACAGTTGGTCCTGCCGTCACATCTGTTATGTTAGTGCTCATATCTTTCAATTACTTACTCCCTGATGCCAGTAAAGTATATTACAGGGTGTGGAACTCCTTTCGACCACAGCCTCGGTCTCCAGCTTCGCTCCAGCGACACCGTTTCTGTCGGCCGTTGCCAAACAGCTAATCGTATAAACATCAGAACGGGTGGTTATGTTATTGGCAATCTTTTTGAAAGTGTCAACATTGACTGACTCGACCTTCATCACTTCGGCAATACTCTGCATCCCTTCGATCAAGGACTCTCTATAATTAATTATCTCATCGGAAATCTGTTCGGCCGTCTCCGCACCCCCTAATAGAGCCACCAAAACAACTTTCGAAGCCGTGTTGATATTGACTTTCCCCTGTACCTTTTCGTCGTTGGTTATTGTTATTTTGTCGGCGATATTTGAAAACGTTTCCAAATCCAAAGGTTCCGCCTGGTCCGAATTTCCTCCCGACCTTCTATTAGCTCTTTCAGGACTCCTGTTGTTTATCAAATCAGAGATGCTTCCATACCCGTTTCGCCCGCGATTTTCCACAATCCATTTCGCATAAGAACTGCTTATTCCCAAAGACCTCGCCAATCTGTTCTCATCAGCTTCATTGATATTAACTCTGTTTTGGCCATCGGTATCTTTGTTATTGTCATACGAATAACAGGTCAGGTATGTAATCCACCCATTGTCCAATACTTCTTCCTGCAAACCGGCAACACGTTCTTCGCCGGCATTCGTTCTCTCAAAATCTGTTGATAAACCGGTATTGAAATTTGAATTCTGTCCATAAAACCATTCTTCACTAACATCCTTGACCAACAGCATCTCCCGTATTGTCCTGAAA
>CAZTKW010000073.1:6556-10661 GCA_964614315.1 uncultured Pirellulales bacterium | reverse complement strand
AATCATATTCAAAGCTGTTTTTGCTGCTCTAAGCCGTATGGAATCTCTATCCTGCGGAAAAACAAAGCGTTTTGTTTCGGAGGCGCTATCGGACTCAATACATATATATACTAACCCGACTGGTTTATGTTCGGTCGCACCGGTTGGTCCGGCTATACCGGTTATTCCAATTGCAAAATCTGTCCCGGCCTTTTTCCTGGCCCCGCAGGCCATAGCACAAGCTGCCTGCTCACTGACAGCGCCGTATTTGTCAATCAACTCTGTCTGCACGCCCAGTTCGCTGATTTTAGCCGCGTTGCTGTAAGTAACCCAGCCCTGTGTAAAATACTCGCTCGCACCCGGTATGTCTGTCAAAAGCTTGGCCAAAATGCCACCTGTGCAGGATTCGGCTGTTGCGATTGTTTTCTTTTCCTGTGCCAACTTTCGACCCACCACTTCCGCTAAAGTCTGCTTACCGACACCATACACTAAATCACCCAAACGCTCACGCAGCATCTTTTCTTCTTTTCCTACCATTTTCTGTGCCTTGGCCTTATCTTCTGCCGTTGCGACAATATGCAGGTTGATTATACCTCTGGTAGCAGTGCAATTGATTAGCGGATTTCTGTTGCGCTCCATAAGATTACCGAGCATCTCAGCAATATTTGATTCGCCGGTGCCGAAACATCTTAGCTTTCGTATGACAATAAACTGTCCGGCTGCAAGATTTTTAAGCTTCGGTAAAATCGATTTTTCAATCATCGTTTTCATTTCCGACGGCACTCCCGGCATAGCAAAAATCATTTTCTCACCCCTTTTGGCCATAATACCCGGCGCAGTGCCAAGTTCATTCACAACTGCTTCTGTGCCGGCTGGTAAGTATGCCTGAACTTTATTCTTCTCAGACATTTGCAGATTTCGCCTGCCAAAAAACCTTTGCATCTTTTGCAAAAGCTCGTCCTGCAATTGCAATTCGCTGCCGAGAAATCGTGCAAAACCCTGCCGAGTCAAATCATCATCGGTCGGTCCCAATCCTCCTGTTGCTAAAACAATTTCCGCATCATCGGACGCTGACTTCAATGCCCGCACAATCCTCTCTACTTCATCGCCGACAGTATAGGAACTAACAACTGGTATGCCGATTGTAAACAACTTCTCACAAAGATATGCGGCATTGGTATCCACCGTTTGACCAGTGAGAATCTCATTGCCGATACTGACTATGCTCGCTCTTCTCATAGTCCTAAAATTCAATTAGTGCCTTGACAACCCCATCTCGGTATTCCGCCACCATTTCAAATGCTTCCTTAGTCTGTTCAAACCCGAACCTGTGAGTTACCAGAAAATCAACCTCTGCCCTGCCGGAAGCTACCAAATCAATCGCCGATTGCGCACAGCCGACTTGCCTGCGAATATTTACTATATCGATTTCTTTTCTGCGCAGCTTATCAATTACAAACGATACCCGCTCAAAACGCGGTGCGCCAATCAATACCAGTTTGCCTCCCGGCCTAAGCAATTCGATTCCCTCATCAAGTGTGTCCTGCTCGCCGGCACATTCATAAACAACATCAACGCCCAATGGTTCTCGTTCGATGATCGGTTTTACAATATCACTTTCTTCGGGATTGCCGACCCAATCGGCGCCGGCGTTTCTTGCAACCTCCACACGCTCCGCTATCTTGTCGGTCATATAAATTGCTTCTGCCTGCCGGACTTTCGCCGCTATCATACAGCTAAGACCTATCGGCCCCGACCCTAAAATCGCAATCCTGGCGTTTTCCTGCATTTGTGCCCGACGGACCGAATATATCCCGATAGAAAGCGGCTCGCACAAGGCCCCCTGCTCGAGCGTAATGGCCCCGTTGGTCGGTAAACAGCACTCCTGCGGCATAACAATATATTCCTGCAAACAGCCGTCACCCTGTCCCGGCGTACCGAGAAAACGCAGGTTATAACAGGTATTTTCCCGCCCCATTTTACACTGAGCGCAGTCGTGGCACGCAGCAATCGGGTCAACTACCACCTCGTCGCCAACCTTAATGCTCGTAACCCCCTCGCCGATGCCTTCCACCGTGACCGAGCACTCGTGCCCGACTATAAAAGGATATTTGACAACCTGTGAACCGATTCTGCCGGTCTCGTAATAATGTACATCTGAACCACAGACACCAACTTTTTCCATCTTCAGCAGGACATCGGTATCCTTTTCTAAGCTCGGCTTTGGAACATCAGCCACTTCCATCTGCTGCAAACCGGTCAAAACAATTGCTTTCATTAGTTACTCCTGAAAAACATCACTTTCCTTCTTTATATCAAAAAACTATACCCTTCGCCATAGAATTAATTACAATCGGATAAAAGGGCATGAATCCAGGCTCAGTAGCCCCCCTATGCTTGGCTTGCTCGGCTGTATTGCCGCCTTATACAACTTTGTGGCATTTCAACTGGTCTACTTAACTCTCTCACAGACTATATTCGTTAGGTCAAAGCCCAGCATCTGAGATTTGTCGTTCTTGCCAACAATCTTAAACAGCAGGTTGTTCGGCCCTTCCTCTAACTCAAGCGTGCCGACATATTGCCCCTGTGCAGGCTGGCTCTTGTCGCTGTACAAATCCACCACCGGCCCTACCGGCGCTTCATCCCTGAATAATTGCACGTTCCCCTGCTCCGGTCCTTTGACAACATCCAGGCTAACCCTGTATGTCCCCGCAGCCGGTAATTCACATGTAAAGCAGATAATATGATGACCAAACGAATCTTTGTCTTTCGCCCGCATCGAAAGATATCGAACCTCCCTCTGGTTAAATTCGCCTCCCCCGTCTTTCATCAGCGTCGCATTGCGCAGCGAAAAAGCATATATCGGAACATTCCACCAAACAGCAAAAACAATCCGCTCCGGGTCGAGAACTTCCCTCTCCCCCGCCGCCGGCAGCTCGAACTCACAACTCGGCCGTTCCTGCGAATACAGGTAAGTCAGACCGCAATAGTCATTTAACATATCGTTCTCCGTAGGTGCATGCTCGATTGTCTGCAATATACTCTCGCCATAGGCATAGGCATCCCCCAGTAAAATCCTGTATCCCCCTGTCCGCCCAAGATGTTTCTTATATCCCAGGCACCCGCTAAGCACAAACGACCGCCGCGACTCCCACCGGCCCGGAACATCATACCATCCGCCGTTATAAAAATCCTCCGAACCCGTCCCGTGAATCACAAGTTCGCCGTCGATGGTTGTCTGGTCGTCGCCCTCGAAAAAGCGGGTAGCGCCTGACTTGAAGCCCTGAGATTGCTGTACGGCCCCTACTATATGCCCGCGGCCTTTAGTCTCGATAAACGTAAAAGGTTTGCCTTTCGTAGTCGGATTCTCCCGCCGCCACAACGAATAGAACTTACCTTCATTCTTCTCCCGACCTATCGGCACAAAAAGCACCTCCGCCTCCACCGTCTGCTCTCTCTCCAGCCCCGGTTCCAAATATAACTCAATTCGCCCCGCCTCATCGAACGGCATCGGGAAATAGCAATAGTTCACTTTGTCCGCCGTCCCCACCATCAGGGATTTCATCGCAGGCTTACCCCAGGCATACCCAAAGAAATCTCCCGCCGGGCTTATAATCGCAGGCTCAGCGTCGCCGTCCCAGTACGCTCGAATAACAATATCACGTTTCTTACCGGCAAATGCCTCTGCCGGCCGCATACGAATCCCAACTATCCTGCCCGGCCGATTCACCTCAAATATGGTCACAGCTTTTCCCGGCTTCAAACTAACCCTGGATTCGATTCGCTCTGCCTGCCCTCCAGCCGGAACAACGTAAGAACTTATATCCTTACCGCTTAAACCAAATAGCGTTTTGGCCTTTTCGAGATGACGCCGATACTCATCTCCGGGTTCCGCCGAATAGCTCTTTATCCCCATCCCCTCCGGGTATGTCGCATAATTGATTTGATAAAACTGCATCCGCTCAGCCCTGACAAACACCTTGCACGATTTTTTATACGCCAGCGGAACATAGCTGTAAAAACCACCTGCCCCGTATCCGACCAGAGGCCGCTCAAACGCCGGATGATTACCCATAAAAATCTCACGAAACTTCACACGTATTCTCGGCTCGTCTTCACCGTCAAA
>CAZTKW010000073.1:0-6546 GCA_964614315.1 uncultured Pirellulales bacterium | reverse complement strand
ACTCCATCACATCATCCGTCGGAGTTGGAGTCCAAATCCGATAGATAACCCCCGGCCCCTTCAGGTCCGCCAGAACCAGACCATCGTTTTCTCTGCGTACAAATGAATATTTCCCGCTGAAACCATCGTCATTGCCGCCTGTCCGGTCGTAACTCGACACCGATGCCACCTTGACCGACTCCTTAAAAACGCCTAAACGGTCAAGCCGATACAACTGCTCAATTCCCGGCTTACAATCATCACCAATCACCGGTGCAGCCGTTCCTACAAACAATAAAAATAGAGCAACAACAAAAATGCGATTAGAACCAAATACCATGTAAGCTTTCATTTACTTTCCCTTTCATATAGCTTGATATTCCCCCGGAAAAATTCCTTACACAATCCCGACTATTCTCAATTCAAATGCCTCATTTCCGCCGGCATTAATCCAGACCATAAAATACGTAATGGTCGTATGTTCTCTCGTCATTTCGCTTTTTCTGGTGCTCTTCGAGCTTGCCATGGTATTCACAGTGAAAGAAGCGGCGGTCAAGGATAGCCGCTGGCAGCAGCATTCTCTTGCCCTCGATAGCGCCGCCAAGGTGAAGAATTGCAAGTGGAATATCATCACCCGTGCGTGCATATTCTCTGCCGGCGCGCGGGAACAAACCGCTTTTCGACTGCATTTTCAAAAGATTATCTGCGACGTTGCTCGCAAGTCTCAACATCGCCTTGTCCTTTGTCGCTGAATAAAGCTCCAGCAATGCATATATTATTCTCCAGTCGCTGTTATCTGTATCGAAACGCAGTGCTCGCTTACTGCCATCGACCGCCCCTAACTCACCAAGACCCGACCAAACAAAAAGCCGACGCAGCATCTGCCAGTGTGCCTTCTCCCCTGTCAGGCGATACGCCATCGCATAACCCCAAACCACAAAACCATCGCCTTTGAGCGGGGCGAATGACTCTGGTATATAGTATCCTTTGTTGGTGCTTTGCCATTTGATGGGCGTACCGTCGGTCATAACTGCGACGAATAATCCCTTCTCAGCATCATAACAATGTCGGCCGTAAACTTCGAGGTCCTCGCTGGCCCAGCGGATAAATTCCCGTCCTACTTCCGCATATTTGCCCCCGGCAGCTACCAGCGTTTCACCTGCCTGCATTTGTGCCAGCGGAAGCAGATGATATCGGCTGCTCTGGTGATAGCAGCCCACTATCTTGGCCTCATTGATGGTGGGGTGAACATGCCCCAGAGCAATCTGAGCGCGGTCGTTATTGCGATAGCTGAGTTGCCCGCCGCAAAGCCCTGTCTTCGGGTCTCGTCCCTGTTGCCACCGATAAATCAGACGCCGCGTCCACAATAAGACGTCTTCGTTTCTGTCAAGGACCGAAAGCATCACACCGCTGTGCATAAGCGAAGGCGTAACATTACAAAACGACAGGTTATTCCCGTTTGTAGCAAATGGAACTTCGATATCCTCATTGAACTCACTGTCCCACTGAGGCTGTATTTTTTTCTCCACATCTGTGTGGCGGTTGTAGTCAAGAAGTTCCCAGCTAATAATGTGCCCTGCCCATACCATCTCCATCAACCGCTCCGCAGACCTCAAATCAACCTTCCACATCAGCCGGTAGTAAGGCAGGTGGTTCTTGAACTCATGCACGTTGCCGTTTGGGTACTGGCTCACTGATTGGTCACCCTCAAGGTCCCAGGCAGTATGCCCACCCCAGTAAAGCAGTCCGCTCGGGGACTGCAAATGCGCCAAAGCATATCTCGTCGCTTCCTCCGCAGCCCGCCGGTACTTCTCTTCGCCGGTAATATCCGTCAATCCGTCTAACAACCGCACCAAAGGCTGCTGACTCGCAAAGTTTGACAATACCCACGTCTGGCCGCGGCATTCCCATTTTACCGGCGCCAATGTCTCGGCGTTAAGGCCGTCGACAAACAGAGGCGTCTTTTCTTTTCCATAAACGTCCTGTCCGTGTTTGAGTACGGTATCCGCAAAACTGCGCACCGCTTCAACATAACGCTTAGCCGCCGGTTCCGCCGTTTCGCAAACTCCCTGACTTGCCGGCAATACCAGCGCCGCCGCCACCACAAGTAGAATGCCTCGATAAAATAGCCTGTTAATTTTGTTTGCCACGTTTCCTCCTTGTCAAATACTACCTAAATTCCATCCTCATAACAACGTCATCGTCCCCAAACACCACTGTGCGTTGCAACTTATCATCAGCCATCCTTCTTTTCATAGACACGAACGTAGTCTATACAGAATCTCTGGGGAAATATGCTCTCATCAATTCCTTTTTGTCCGCCCCACGCCCCGCCTATTGCAAGATTCAAAATGAGATATTGTTCCTTATCGAATGGCCACACTTCTACACCGCCGCCTTCATTTATAAAGGTGAAGTAATTTTTGTCATCTACGAAAAAGTCAAGCCGCTTCTCATCCCACTCGACCGCATAAACATGAAATGAATCATACGGCTTGTCAACAGTGATTTTCGAACCCTTGTTTGTCTTCTTGACATGGTTGTACCTGGTCGTGTGAATATTTGCATGTATTGTATCGGGGTCAAACCCAACATACTCCATGATATCAATTTCTCCGCATCTCGGCCATCCCGCTTTTCCTATGTTGGTGCCGAGCGTCCATATTGCAGGCCATACACCTCTGCCTCTCGACAGTTTTGCCCGGACTTCTATCCGTCCGTATGTCCAACTGGTCCGATTCAGGGTAATAATACTTGCAGAGGTGTATTCCGCAAACTCACGGCTGCGCTTCCAGTTTGTAGAACCCGCCTCGTACTCCGGATTTCTGAAACGCTCTTTCCTGCCTTCTATAACCAACATCCCGTTTTCAACCCTGATATTTTCCTCCCGCTCCCTCGTATAATATTGCAGCTCTTCATTCCTAATGAATCCCTGTTCATAATCCCACTTAGTTTTATCCGGAAGCCCCTCGTAGTTGAACTCATCAGACCATACCAATCACCATTCCTGGCTCCCCGGCTGCACGACTGACGGGTCCTCGAAATATCTGACTCCGAGTTCCTTCAGACGTGAGCAATGCTTCCGAACTCGCCTTACAAAAGTCCTCTCATCTTTTTGCTCCTTCGGTGACCACGTTACCTCTGCAAGGGCCAGAAGACGCGGAAATATTTGCTTGTCCATCCCGGCCTCGGACCTGTCGATATGCGACCAGAAGTTTGCCTGTGCTCCCAAGATGTGTTTTCCCTGCTCACCGGTCACCTCTGCCGGTACAGGCTCATAACTGTAGGCCTTCATGGTCGATATTTTATCATAATCGTAATCAAAATAGCAGTGCGACGTCGGGCTCATTACAACATCATGCTCCGCCCTGGCCGCCACAATTCCTCCACGCGTCCCACGCCACGACATCACTGCTGCATTAGGTGCAAGCCCCCCTTCAAGAATTTCATCCCACCCGATTAGCCGTTTGCCTTTCGAATTCAGGAATTTTTCGATGCGCTTGATAAAGTAGCTTTGAAGTTCATCCTCATCAGCAAGCCCTTCCTGCCTCATTCGCTGCTGGCACTTCGAACATTCACGCCATCTGTCCTTTGGCGCTTCATCGCCCCCGATATGTATGAACTCGCAGCCGAACAAATCTACAACCTCCCCCAGCACATCCTCCAGAAATTCAAACGTCTTTTCATTTCCCGCACAAAGAATGTCCTTATTTATGCCCGGACCTTTGAAAAAGGGAAATATCTCAAATGGCCCTCCGCTGCACGATAGTTCTGGATACACAGTCAGTGTCGCAATTGAATGGCCCGGCATTTCTATCTCCGGCACAATCGCAACGTTATGCCTCTTTCCATAAGCGATAATCTCTCTCATATCACTCTGGCTGTAGTAGCCCTGCCGCTCAGCGGGCTCATTATATTTCTCTGCGAACTTCGAGCCGATTTCCGTAAGAGCAGGATGCTTCTTAATTTCCAGCCGCCAGCCCTGGTCATCGGTCAGGTGCAGGTGGAGTCGATTCAGCTTGTACAGGGACATCAATCTGATGGTTCGAAGGATAAAGGCCTTGCTCCAGAAGGTACGGCTGCAGTCAATCATAAGCCCGCGCCACTGAAAGTGCGGCTCATCTTTGATTTCCACGCAAGGAATTTGCCACGCCGTAATCTCCTTCACCCTGCTGCACCTCTCAATCTCCACTGGCAGAAGCTGCCGCAGACTCTGGATTCCGTAGAAGATACCGGCTTGAGAAGCTGCGCTAATGACGACTCTGTCCTTGCCAACTGACAAGTGGTATCCCTCATTGCCAGGATTGCCCTCCTCCGGACCTGTCTGCAGGATAATGCAGTTGGCCTGTTCTTTTGCCTGAGAAATCTTTTTGACTTTGAGCTTAAAAGCCGTAGCAGAAGCCAGAAATTCCGACAGATATTCCCCAACATCGCAGGCGCCTTCGGTTACCACAATCAATGTCTCCGGCGTAAGGACAAATGTGCCTTCTCTTAATTCTGCCTTCACCGGCCGGGGAATAACCGAGATCGCCTCAGAAGTTTCCCCTTTAATTAGAGACGAGGGAATTACTAAAAAAATCAGTAATACAAAAAATCCGACTTTATTAACTGCCTTCATAATGAGCCTCATTTCTATGGTCTTGCTTCAATTGAATGGTCTGCATCACCATCTAAAGAATAAAGAGTATGACCGTGAAGGCGGGTATAGGCCAGTTTGAGCTTATACGTTAAATCTGAAATTAATAATATCGCCGTCCTGAACAACATACTCTTTCCCTTCGAGACGGCTTTTACCCGCCGCTTTCACGGCCTTTTCACTCCCAAGCTCTTTAAGGTCGCCAAAGGCCGTAGTCTCGGCCCGTATAAAACCGCGTTTAATATCGGTATGAACTTTGCCGGCTGCATCAAGTGCCGTGGTACCATCCCGTATAGGCCAGGCTCGTACTTCATCCGAACCAATTGTCAAAAAGCTAATCAGACCCAGTGCCCAATAGCAGCTATTGACAAACTTACGTTTCGCCGATTCGCCAATTCCCAAATCAGCCATAAACTCCGCCCTGCTCTCGGCGTCTAACTGTCCCAGCTCATATTCCAGCTTGGCACAAATCCCAACCACAGGCGCCGACTCTCCGACATCACCGGAAAAATCAAACTCCGCGTCTAACTCATCTTCACCAACATTTACCGTCACCACCATCGGCTTCAACGTCAAAAATCCCAGCGACTTAATCATTTCCTCTTCGGCTTTGGTTTCGATTGCCGAGCTGATTGGTTTCTCCGCCTCTATCGCCTGCTGTAGTTTCTTATACAAAGCAAGTTCAGCTTTATCATGCTCCTTTGTCTTGGTGGGTTTATGGATTTGCTTTTCCAGCCTTTCAATACGGGTAGCAACAAGTTCAAAATCGGCAAGCAGAAGTTCTGTTCTCAATTCGTTCAAATCTCTGGCCGGTTCCACGCTGTTTCGATAAGCAGGCACAGATTCACTCTTGAACCCCCGAATCACAAGCACAAGCAGCTCAACCGTCCTTATCTTCTCGATATACCTTCTTGCAGCCGCCCTGCCATGCTCGTCGGCAAAGTTAAACCCCGGCACATCCAGACAGTCTATCGTTGCATGGACTGTTTTTTTCGGGTTGTAAAGTTCGCTAAGCCATTCGAGCCTCTCATCCGGTACCGGAACAATAGCCTCGTCTATGTTTGTCGAGCCGGCTGTTCCGGCACTTTTACCGCTCAAACTTGTAAAAAGGGTGCTTTTGCCCGATTGCAATAAGCCAAGTAAAGCAACTTTCAATGTCAGACCTCCTTGTTAGTAGTTTGCTGCAAACAGTTTACAATATTTAAGCACTTTTGCGAAACGAAAAGAAACTAAAATTTCATTAATTAAATTCAATTATTTCCCTCTTTACCGACAGCCTCTGGTATAATAGAACCCGATGGCAAGGTATCCGATATATCTCGAGCTTACCGGCAGGCGGGTTGTCGTCATAGGAGCTGGCCCCGTAGCAATGCGAAAGGCACAGACGCTTCTCGAAACGGGCGCACGACTGGTCATCGTAGCCAAAGATATAGATGACAAAGTGCCTGTCCGACATGCAGGCACCGACGCCGAACTAATAAAATCGAAGTATTCCAAAGACTATCTCGCCGGTGCAGTTCTTGTTATAGCTGCGACAAACAAAACCCAGCTAAATAAACAAATATACAAAGATTGCCAGCAGCTCGAAATCTTGTGCAATGTCGTCGACCAGCCGCAGCTTTGTGACTTCTTTGTACCCGCTGTCGTAAAACGAGGAGGACTGCAGATAGCTGTTGGCACCGAAGGCCACTGCCCCGCTTACGCCGGACATATAAGAAAAAAGCTCGAAAAAATATTCACCGAAAAGCACGGCCTGTTCCTCGCTGAGTTAGAGACATTCCGCAAACGCATAATAAATGATGTCTCCGAACCTTCGGAGCGTAAAGTCCTGTTGGGAAATTTAGTTGATGATAAGTCGTTTGATTTCTTTATTGAAAACGGCCCTGACGCCTGGAGAGAAAGGGCCGAAAAAATAATAAATGAATTCCTCC
>CAZTKW010000072.1:0-10748 GCA_964614315.1 uncultured Pirellulales bacterium | reverse complement strand
TAAACCAATTCTCTATTCACAGTTATATTATCTTTTTTATAGTCTGTTATTCTCAAAATGGTCAAAGGAAGATTCTTATCAATATTATTTTGTTTAGCTAATTGAACAGTCTTGTCCGTAACTTCTTTTTTTAATTCATTCCCCTTTTCGTCAAAAGCATTTCTTATTTTAGCAACTCCAAAACCAAATCCCCAATCTTCTTTATAATCTCTTCCAAATAATACTTCGGGATCGTCTGTATTAAATAAATAAGACATTAAATCACTATAAAATTCATCTTCGTTTTTAATTTCAGATATCTCTTGTAAATAATTCATAATTAACTTATCTTTCTCAGTCATTTTATGGTAAACTCTATTCTCAGTGTCCATTAATGTTGCTCCATGTAAAATTCTAGCTAATTTTTTATCTGGATAAATTCCACATCCTAACATTTTTTTAGCCTAATTTTGAGCAAGGAATTTTGTTTACGAGGAGCGAAGCCCAGAGCCCGGAACGGAAAAAATTCATCTATTTTGCTTGTTATGGGCTGTTTTTTTATGATTTTTTTGCAGTGCCGACTCGAGGATTGCTCTTTGGGGAATCTCGGTATAAAATCATTCTGCTTTTTCAAAAATTCAAAGGTCGATACTATGAGTAAATCTGGAGCAGCCGAATCTAATTCTTCTGAGAATAACCAGAGTAATAGAAATGAGAAAGCGAAATCGAGCTTCGTCCGCTTAGTAGGCTTTACAGTAGCCCTTGTTCTCGCTGTGGCCGCCTATATTCTCATTCCCCCCGAATCATTAGACAAAAGCGGCCAGGTAATTGCCGGTCTTTCACATACCGGCCGAGTTGTGGTTGCGATTGCCGTGTTAATTGCAATATTGTGGGTAACCGAAGCTCTTTCCTGTTTATGGGCGGCTTTATGATATCTTTGGCTATGCAGAAATGGGGTTTACACCGTCGCATAGCCCTGCACACAATACTCATAATCGGAACCAGTCCGACCCTGCTTGTTGGTGGATTAATGGTTTCCTGCGCATTTATTAGTATGTGGGTTTCAAATACCGCTACGGTTGTTATGATGCTCCCGATAGCTATGAGTGTGGTTGAACTGGTCAGAAGAGAGTTGCGTGAGGCTAATGACCCGAACCTCCAATCGAATGGCGAACCATTCAACTTTGCAATTTGTTTGATGCTCGGCATTGCTTATGCCGCTTCAATCGGCGGCGTCGGAACGCTTATCGGCACACCGCCGAATGCCCTGATGGCTGCATTCCTCAAGGAAAACTATCAAATCGAAATTGCCTTCGTCAAATGGATGGCCTTTAGTGTACCGCTGGTGATTGTGTTTTTGCCCATTGCGTGGTTGTTATTGACCAAAGTGGTTTTCCCTGTTCGAATTCAAAGAATTCCCGGCGGAAGGGAACTCATTCTAAAAGAACTAAAAGCCCAGGGCCGCTTTCGCGCGGCGAATTGATGGTGCTGATAGTTTTTATTATCACCGCGGCAATGTGGATGACACGTCCCTTGCTGGCAAGATTGCAGCTGCCCGGCGGTGTGAGGCCGTTAGCCGGCCTCAGCGACCCGGGTATCGCTATCGGCTCAGCTATTGTTATGTTCTGCCTGCCGGTTGATTTCAAACGCGGCCTGTTTGTTTTGACATGGCAGCAGGCACGCAAACTTCCGTGGGGAGTGCTTATTTTGTTTGGTGGAGGGCTAAGTCTGGCCGCTGCAATCAAAACAAGCGGCGTGGCGGAGTTTATCGGCCGGGGCGTGAGCGGTTTTCAGAACCTCTCAGTACCGGTTATGATATTGCTCGTCAGTACTACATCTGTTTCTATCAGCCAGTTGACCAGTAATATTTCCTGCACCGCAACTCTTCTTCCGATATTTGCCGCAGTTGCCGAGGGTTTCAGTTTCGACCCATTATTATTGGTAATACCAACGACCATTGCTGCCAGCCTTGCCTTTATGCTGCCCGTATCTACTCCGCCTAACGCAATTGTGTTTGCTTCAGGTGAGGTTACCATACCTCAAATGTGCAAAGCCGGGCTTTGGTTAAACATTGTCGGCATTGCTCTGGTTATGCTGTTGATGTATCTGGTAATTATTCCTGTGCTGGGATGAAGCCTTCTTCCATTAATAATTTTGTCTCTTCCCTGGCTTTACTTATGATTGACTCAGCCGTTTTATAAAGTTCTTCTCTCGTCATAACTTTTTCGGCTATGCCCTGTTCGATTGCTTTGCTTCCAACTGCCGCCGCTTCTCTCGGGAATACCTCCCATTCATCCATAGTAGGGATTATATAATCTTCACTTAAACCCTTGTCTTCAGCCGTCTTTGCCAGTTCTCTTGCCGCTTCTATGCACATCTCGTCTGTGATTGTTTTAGCTCTAATATCGAGAGTGCCTCTGAATATCCCCGGAAATCCCAGGGAGTTGTTTACCTGATTAGGAAAATCGCTGCGTCCCGTTGCCACAACTCTTGCCCCGGCTTTTTTGGCTTCCCACGGCCATATCTCAGGTACCGGATTGGCACATACAAAGACAATCGAGTCCTTTGCCATTCCTGAAATCCATTCCTTTTTGACGGTGTCCGGCCCGGGCTTTGAAAGTGCAATAAACACATCCGCTTCCTTAAGGCCGTCCCCGATTGGTTCATCGAATCCATTTTCATTAGTTGTTTGGCAGACATTCCATTTCTCTTTCAAAGACGGATTATCCTTGATGTCGGTCCTTTTCTTGTGAAGAGACCCCTTGCTGTCATACATAATACACTTCTTTGGGTCGGCTCCGGCCTTGAAAATAATATCTGAAATCCTTATGTTCGATGCCCCGGCGCCCATAAACACAATTTTTACATCCGCAATATTTTTCCCGACGACTTTCAATGCATTAATAAGACCCGCAAGGGTAACAGCGGCGGTTCCCTGCTGGTCGTCGTGCCAGACAGGTATCGGGCACTCTTTTCTCAATGTATCGAGTATGTAAAAGCACTTCGGCTGTGAAATATCTTCAAGATTAATCCCTCCGAAGGAAGGGTGTAATAACATAACAGTTTCTATAAACTTATCGGGGTCTTTCGTGTCGAGACATATGGGAAAGGCATCAACTCCGCCGAGATATTTATAGATTAGGGCTTTTCCTTCCATAACCGGAAGTGCCGCCTTTGGCCCGATATCACCAAGACCCAATACCCGCGTACCGTCGGTGACAACAGCAACCGTGTTCCATTTACAGGTTAACTCGTAAACCATTTCAGGATTTTTTACGATATCCATGCATGGTGCTGATACACCGGGCGTGTACCATATATCAAAATCATGTATGTCTTTTACACGGCACTTGGGAGTAACAGCTATTTTACCCCTGTAAAATGAATGAAGATTCGAAGCTATTTCCGAAGGTTTTTTTGCGTTTGCTAAAAGTTCTTCTTCGTTGTGTTCCATAACTTAAGGTTCCTTTAAAAAATTTCTACGACATCATAACTACTGCAGTACATCAATCATTCTGGCAAGAACAGCCTTAACAGTCTGCTCTGAAACGGTATTCGATCCAATTACATCACCTGTCCGAATACCTGATATGAAAAACAATGACAGTTCTTATTTGTTTACAATTCAATTTTACAAATCGATATAGTTGGTGCCATACGGCTGGCGTTGTTGCCTGCTCAACATTTTGTTGGCCTGGTCGTCCTTAATAAATTTTTCTTTTTTAGGGTCCCAGTACAGTTTTCTTGGTAACTTCATCGCAATATGGCTAAGCAGACAGGCGCTGCACGAGCGGTGAGCTACCTCAACAGGCGCGACCGTCTGCCGGCGGCTGCGAATACATTCCAGCCAGTTGAGATGCTGCTCCGGACTTTCATAAAGATGAATCTCGTTTGCCCCGATTTTCGATTCCAGCAGTCTCGGGTCGCTGGCATCCAAAACCTTCTTTTTCTTTTGCTTAGCCACCGGGTCACTGGCTGTTACCGCTGCATTACCGCGCGATACAAAAATCCAGCCTTCCGAGCCTTCGAAACGTACACCATTTGGAAAATCGCTCCTGATGTCCATAGTAACCCCGTTGGCGTATTTGCTGTGGACCTTGAAATCTCCGTGCACGTTCCACAATCCTGACTTTGGAAATTGGGCCTCGGCCTCAACTTCGACCGGCCCGGTAAATTCACTGCCCATCCCCCAGTGGGCTGTATCAATGTGGTGTGCGCCCCAGCCGGTAATCATACCGGCCCCGAACTGTTCGCACCGAAGCCAACCCGGCCGAGAATAATCCTTTTGAGGATGAACTCTCTTTTCGGTGTAATATACATTTGGTGTTGAGCCAAGCCACATATCATAGTTAAGGTTCGATGGTTCCGGCATTTCCGCCTCTTCTTCACCACCCGGGTCAGCCCCGAGACCGACCTTTACGTGTTTTATCTCTCCAATCCTGCCGTTACGCACCAGCTCGCATACCCGCTGGTATTGCGGCCACGGATTTAACGACCGCTGCTGACTGCCGACCTGAAAGACCCGGCCGTTGCGATGAACCACATCGCTCATCAGCCGACCTTCGGAAATGGTCAATGATGCTGGTTTTTGGAGATAAATATCTTTTCCCGCAAGGGCCGCCTCAATCGCCGGCTGCGCATGCCAGTGGTCTGGTGTGGAAATAATAACCGCATCGATGCTTTTATCCTGCAGCAGTTCCTTATAGTCCCGGTAGATTTTTACATCGATATAGTTTTTCTTTCCGCTTCTTTGTGCATAGTATTCTTCAATCCACTTCTTGCCGTCGCTTGCGCGTTTAGCGTCCACATCGGCAACGGCTGTCACGCGGCACATATCGTGCTTTATTGTTTCCGGCAGGTCATGCTCTTTGGCGATGCGCCCAAAACCAATCTGGCCGATATTAATCTTGTCGTTAGGTTTGCTTTTCCCAAAGACTAATGATGGCACGATAACAGGAAAACCGAAGATGCCCGCCGCCGTTACTGCCGAAGTCTTGATAAATTCTCTTCTTTTCATAGCTACTACCCTCTCGTTATTTATTTTTTTAATGTTATTGCAGGCCTGCGGGCGTAATTTTGCCAAATTGTCTCGGCTGTTTCTGAATTCATTTTACCGTCGTAAACAATCATACGGTATCTAAGCTCATACCTTTTTGCAGGGTACAGGTTCCAGCTCTTCAGACGTATCGGACAGAATTCAAAAAACATATACCCTTTTCCCTCAGCCGCATCCAGAGGCCACACGCGCATCGGTTCAGGGTGCTCTCGATTGGCAAAGTGACTGAGAAAAACAATCCCCGAATACTCCCCGGCCCCCGTTGCCCCGTTAACGTCGCACCATCTGGCGCGTGTGCCGTCGGCGTCTTTTCGGGTTTTGCCTTCGGATGTCAAAACCGAACAATTATCTTTCGTCCACTTCTCTGTGGCGCGAAAGCCGATGCCTCCCCCGTAACGATAATTCGTAAGTTCAATGGCACTGTCTAATGCGTTGCGTAATATAGTGGTAAAATCAATCACCCAGACAGGTTTGTTGTCTATCCGGCAAACAAAGGCACGTACGTCCCACACTTCATTTATAGCCGTTTTGTCTTTCCCTTTGGGCTTTAAAACCACATGCTCCTGTTTAACCTTAAAACCGCCATAGACAGGCCCTGAAACCGTTGAAAGCACGCCGGCAAAACGCACGATCCCCTGTCCCTCGCCCAGGTTCCAGAAGTCAATTTCTTCGCCTTCGACTTTTGTCCTTGTCCAGGGATTCCAGATACCGTAATGATGATAATGGTCAACCGGTTGAATCTGTGTCAAAACCTTCCCTGCCGGCGACCAGACCGGATGAATAAAGCCGCTTCTGCCAAATAAAGCGTCAACGCCCTCCGGCACTTTGTGCATCGCGCTATAGTAGCGGAGGATGTTTTTGTCGTTGTAGCTCAAAGTAATAGCCTCTGTGTCTGTAACAACCGTTATTAGCCTCTCTTGTTTTTTTGCCTCTTCTAGGGCGATTTCAAAGTTCACCGTTTCCTTAGGCTTGATTATTCTGTCCGGAATAAACCATAATCTGCCCCTCTCACCTTCTTCCATCTGGCAGGCTATAGGGATTTTCTCGTCTTCATTTAATCTGTATAGCGATATCTCCTTTGAGTTTCTGAGCACATTAATCCCCTCAATATCCAGCGACAAAGGCATTGGCAGTAACTGTGTGTTCCCGGCTTTAAGTACAAACTGGTAATGTTCCTGCTGGGCTAAACTGTATGAACTGCCGAAAAAAATCAAAAGCAATATAAAAAGCAATTGTCTTGTTTTCATCGTATTGTCCTTTATTCAATTCTCCTGCTCTTTCTAAATTGACCACGTGGGGTGATATATACTAACACCGGATTATTTGAACACATTATCATTTAATCCTTGAAAAGTCAATAAGTTGTGCTAATCTTTCTCGATAGATAAGGCAGGTTGGCAAAGGGTTTAACCAGGTATGAACTTTTGATGAGAATCATATATCGTTCACGTATCCGCATAGGCTTCGTTGTATGGCGGATATGGGTTTAAAAATTGAAAAAAAGTAAGTGTTTTCTAAAAAAAAACGTTTGTTAACTGATTTTTTAAAGGAGGTTATTATGCGTTGTAATATGTTACTGCTGGTGCTGTCTGTTGCAGTATCAGGCAGCTTGGTCCGGGCCGATGAAATAGTGTTCAAAAATGGAGACAGGCTTACCGGTAAGCTCGAACAGGCCGTTGATGGCAAACTGGTTTTCAACTCCGATGTTGCCGGTAAGTTGACCGTGGACATCTCTAATGTCGAAACATTCAGTACCGACGCCCCTGCAAAAGTGCATTTGAGCGACGGCACGGTCTTAAATCAACAGATAATCAAAGCCTCTCAGGGCAAATTTGGGATTGAAGCAGGCCCCGCACTGAAGGCCCAGTTATTTGATATGACGGCCGTTTCTTCAATCAATCCGCCCCCAAAGCCCAAAGAAAAGTGGACGGGAAACATATCTGCCGGCCTCACTTCAACTCACGGCAACACACAGACCGAAGCTGTAAATGCAAGTGTCAACCTCAACAAGCGGACTGAAAAAGACAGAACCCAGCTTAGCACAGATTATGCCAAAGGCAAGCAGACCGACCCCGACACTAAAGTAAAGACAACCACCGAAGACTGGTGGCGTGCAAGAGCAAAGTATGACTACTTCTTTACGAAAAAGTTCTACGGTTATCTCGATGGCCGTTACGAGAAGGACAGCATAGCTCAGCTTGACCGAAGGGTAATTATCGGTACCGGCGGTGGTTATCAGTGGATTGAGTCCGACGATATGAATTTCTCGACCGAGCTTGGTTTGGCTTCTGTCTATGAGAAATTTGATGACCAGACCGAAAGCAATAGTGAATTATCGGCGCAGCTTGGCTATCATTTCGATAAGAAGTTGTTTGATAATATCAAGTTTATAAACGACCTTACTTACTACCCCAGCATAGAGAAGGTTTCGGATTACTTTCTGACAACTACAGCCGAAATTCGTGCCGGAATTAGCGAGAATATGTTTACGAATTTCAAGGTAATCTTCGATTATGACACCACTCCTGCTCAGGGCTCGGGAAAAACCGATACTAAATACCTCCTCGGTGTCGGCTGGAACTTTTAAACAATAGTGTCTCGCTAAAAATTGCTTCAGGGAGTTAAGAACTCGCTCTCAACGTACGGAATATAACTTTAACATATTTCGGGCGAAAATCCTGTATTTATGGTAATATTTCAGGGCGTATTATCAAAAAATCCGCCTCAAACAATGAGAAAAAAAGGAAAGTTGATAACATTTTTTGTAATTAGCATACTTATTGCTTGTCTGTTTTGGATGTTTTATGAAATACTGGACGGACGCAATGGTGAGGGAACTGTCAATACAATTGAGGAGATCCCGTATGTAGGTAATGCTCTAAGTGATTTTAAAGTGTCTGGCCAAATAAAATATGTTTATTCGCGGTCATATATCCGGCCGACCAGGGCTGTGCTATTTACTGCAAAGACTTCTTATGAAAACATTGAGGAATTCTTTGGGTCAGATGTTGAACCGATGTATGACATAGCTTTATCTGGATGGCAGGGAATTTTCAAATCTATGGCGTTCGACTCTTGTGATTTTCCAATTGGCGACTCGAAGAGCGACTTCGTAGCATATCGCGATTTAAGTGTAAATGACTGCGTTTTAACAATTCGTCTTAATTATCGAACTGAAGATGGGAGTTTTACGGCATACTGCATATCATCTGTGAAAGGTTCTGATTAAACGGTTATACTTTTCTTAATAAGCGTAGAACTCAAATTATGCCAATCCATACTTGTTTACCGCCCGAAGACCGGATATAATAAATAACGGCTGAATCGAACAAATTCAGAATGCGGAAACTTAAAATGAAAGCAGATATTGCTGATTTCCGAGATTGCTTATGAAATTAGCTATGTACAAAAAAATAACACTCGTATCATTACTGCTCCTGATTTTGCTTTTGGGGTTACAGATTGTATTTTCCAATAATGACGATTTATACAGTTCAGTTGTTAAAGGGAATGTGCGTAAAGTCAGGAAGTTTATCAAAAGAGGCGCTGATATTAATGTGACCGATCAAAAAGGTCAAACTCCTCTCCATCGGATTGCGGGGGGTGGTTTTATACAGGATAAAGAGAAAAACCTATTTCGCAGGTTGCGCGGATGGAAAGTTGCGTCAGGTCGCTTTGTGGAACCAGACATCTGCTTAGAAATCGCAAAGCTTTTAATTGATAATGGTGCCGATATTCATGCGAAAGACTTTTACGGACACACGCCGCTTCATAAAACAGGACGGAGTAGGAACAGTGAAGTGGCTAAACTTCTAATAACCAGCGGGGCCGATGTTAATGCTAAAGATGATTCTGGGCAGACGCCATTGCTGTTTAGTCTTAAGTTAGGCACGTATGGTTTCGAAGTACCAAAGGTATTTATTGATAATGGTGCCGACGTTAATGCAACGGATTGCCAAGGCGATACACCCTTACATGAAACTGTTCTCAGTGTATATGCTATTCGTATTTTCATTAAGAGTGTTGATGATGTTTGTGAAATGATTGACTTACTTCTGAAAAAAGGTGCAAACATTAATGCAATAAACAAAAGTGGCAATACAGCCTTACATGAAGTAATTGATTGGGCGATTGATTTTGACACCAGCATAGAAATAGACGCTGATATTGGCCATATAGTTCAATTTTTGATTAAAAATGGGGCTAATCTTAATGCAGAAAACAATCAGGGTCAGACCCCGCTTACACTCGCCTTGGAAGCGGATAAATCAGAATTAGTTGAATTGCTTCGCCAACTTGGAGCTAAAGAATAATTTTAGATACCAAGGATAGAAGTGATATAGCCGAATTCTTTCAGCTATCGTTAAAAAACAACCGAACTGATGTATTTAAACAAATGGGGAAAACGGTTGTTCTTGGAATGTATCAAAAGTATCCTGTCAGGCTTTAGCTTTATAACCACATATCAATTGGCTATTATCTTCGCCGCTGGACAACTTATTAGTCCAGATGGCTATTTAAGTCTATTTTTTTGTAAAATTTCTGAGGCTCTAATGAAATTTGAGCGGGAAAGACAAAAAGAGCATAAAGACTGGATATGCGACTAAAGCTCTTTGATTATATCTTCGAGAAGCTTATTAAACTTTTCGGCATCTTCCAGCATTACAAAGTGCCCTATGCCAGGCATCATTTTCAACTTAAATGATTTGACACATTTTTTATTACCTTCCAGGTTCGTCGGCCAAAAATCTGAATTAATGCTATAAAGTGGTATCTCAATCTGCCCAACAGCATTTTTTAAATCATAATTGCCAAGATTCCTAAATGCATTAATACCAATCTCCGGGTTCGCCGAAGACATCCTGTCAGCTACCCATTCCACAAGTTCAGGGTCTGCGCCGGGAGGAAACATATTGCGTACAAAACCCTGTGTTCCTTTCACGAAATCAGGCTCTATCATAGCAATAAGCCCCTTAACATCTTCTTCGCTATATCCCTTCTCCATATCATGAAACTCATCCGCACCAACCAGGCAAACCACACGCCCGGGCATTTGCCTTGCCGCTTCAACTATCACTGGCCCGCCCATCGAATGACCGACAAGGATTGTCCTGTTAAGATTAAGCTTTTCAGCAACAGCCGCAACATCCTTACCGAAAGCCTCAATCGTATAATCCTTGCGAGACAAACCCGACTGGCCATGTCCTGCCAAATCAATTGTCACCACTTTATGCTTCTTTCCAAAATGGGCTGCTTGCTCTTTCCAATATTCCCTGCTGCAACTCCATCCATGAACAAACACCAGGACCGGCTCGCCTTTGCCCTGAACATCATAACTTATCTTAACTCCATCAAAGGAACGTACTTGATTTTCATCATCACCGCTGCAACCTGTTAAAACAAAAGACAGTAGCGCCAAAACAATTAATAATTTTTTCATTTTATAACTCCAGCGTAGTTTCTTTGTGCCTCTGTCACTTTGCACCTTTTTTAAACTAATTCAGCAATACTATTTATCTCACATTTCCCATATAACATTTTATATCTTAGCTCAGCTACGCCGCTGAGCTTCTTTTCCAGTAGAATATCAAGGCCGTCTTAAAAATTCAAGGTTTCCTTATTGACTCTGTATGATGAACTTGTGCCCATAAAACTCACTAAAAATCCATACCACTAAAGTACAAAGAAATTTCCCTTCACAGACTCCTCAAAG
>CAZTKW010000071.1:0-10804 GCA_964614315.1 uncultured Pirellulales bacterium | reverse complement strand
AAGATATTCTTCATAAGTCCCCTCGTACACCACAATTACATCACCGTTATTAGCATCATCAATACCGTCTTGAATAGTCAGATGATAAGTGTCCTGGGTAATGTTATGTATCCTTCCAGCGACCTCATCGGCGCCAATATCAACGATTGACTCGGTTGTTATTGTACCGTTTGAGTCCATTACACGTGTTTCGCTGTCAATATCTTCTTTCTCTTGGTCCTGCTCAGCAGTATTACCGGCATCAATACACAATGAACACAGCTTAAGATGGTAATTATCGTTTGCTAAGTCTACAAAGCAGGGGTCGGAAGTGATATTGCCTGTTCCATTGGCATCGTTGATGTCTTCAATACAACAATAACTGGCAGTGCAGCCATATAAGTCATCGTCGTTGTCCCAGAGTATGCAGTTGGTGATATTAGGTGCGGTGCCGGCAACAACACGTATGCCCGCAGAAGAATTGCCTGCAATCGTGTTATTGTTGACATCCACTACCGCCGTCGCATTGGCAAAGAATATTCCATTAGTAGAGTCATATATCCAGTTGTTCCTGATTATGCCTGATGCGCTACTGATAACTATTCCGCTCGTCGTATCTCCTTTGATCTTGTTGTTCTCAATCACTGCTGAACTGCCGTTATCACAATATATTCCTCCCGTGATATTACACTTTTTTATAGTAGGGCTGCCGTCATTGCAGTCAATATAGTTGTCAACAGTACAGCCAACCAAAACAGAGTTTGCATCCTCACCGGAGTAAAATATAGCTGCCGAGGTAATTATTGTTGCCTCTACTACATTCCAGTCATTCGGGTCGCTGCCGGTAATTGTTATCTCCCTGCCGTCAAAGTTTATAATGTCAGGGCCGGGCCCCGGAGTACTGTATGTGCCGGGATAAACTACGAGCGTATCGCCATCATTGGCGTCATCGATGGCATCCTGTATCTCCGAGTATAACTTATCCTGCTCAGTGTTCCGTACAAGTGGTGTTACTTCATCGGCTCCTATATCAACTCTGCGTCCGTAAACGCGTTGGTCGCCGTCAATATCGACCTGGCCGGAATAATCACCATCCGGGTCGCCTTTGCCAATACAGGGTGAACCTACTTGCAGATGAAAATCATCTTCCTCGAATATGGGGTCTTTATCGATGTTACCGCCACCATCTGTACCCAAATTGGCGTCCCATCCGCCACCAGTTTCGCCGCAATCTTCTATATCACAGTAACTGATGTTAGGATCAGATGTAGCACTATTAGAGATCTGATTCGTGTCTTCATGTTCAGCCGTATTGCCCCACAAAATGCAGTTTATCAGTGTCGGATTGGCATAAAAGTTGCGCATTGCACCACCGCCATAATCTTCATCATCCAAGCCTGCAACATTTCCATTGAATGTGCAATTCATAAATGTCGGTGAGCAGTTTCCGTTGTATACCCCGCCACCGTCCTCGTTAGCCAAGTTGCCACTGAACACACAGTTGGTTATAATTGATTCACATGCATAATTGTATATTCCAGCACCACTCTCGTCACATGAGTTGTCGATAAAGATACAGTTGCTCAACTCTGGAGAAGAATTAGTAGAGTTCTCCATCCCTCCGCCGCTGTCGTCAGCATGGTTGCTAATAAACATACAGTTACTCACCACAGGGCAAGAAGAATCCCTGTTATACATCCCTCCACCGTAATCCTCAGCCCAGTTATCAAGGAATACGCAATTGGTTACTGTTGGGCTAACGGAGATGTTATACATACCAGCACCACGCCTTTTGTACATACTAAACTCATTAACAGCATATCCTTTTGTAATTGTAAAACCATCAATTGTGGCGTAGTTGGCACCGGTTAATACGTGATAACTATTATCCGTGTTAACATCCGTTGTACCGATGTCGCCGCTTAAAGTCGTTGTGTTATTTTCCCAATCACGGTCTTCCCAGTCATCGCCGTGGTTAAAACCACCATAAATATTTACGCCACTAATAAGGTGGAAGGTTTCATCGCGGTCGTTTACTGTTACAGAATTACCGTCATCAGGGTAATAGGTTCCCTCAGCCACCCATATCTCATAGTCCCCAGCTTCTGAAGCACCGTCGAGGGCATCCTGAAGGTATTTGTAAGCAGTAGTCCAACTGCGGCCATCGGTATTATTTCCGCTCGGAGAGACATACAAACGGATTTTTTGGGGTATCTCTATCCAGTCACTGCGGTATTTCTGGAAGGTTGAACCCAGGGTTTTGGACTCTACTGGCGGGCTATCACCGTACCAATTACTTGCGCCATTATCGAGAAGTAGCTGTATGTTACTTCCCAGCAGTGATGGGGGCATTTGGACAATGGATTCTATACTGCCGCCCTCGCCTTCGCTGGTCAAATCAGACAAATCCACCCCCAACAACACAGGGTCATCCGATGGTTCTCCTGTCCATAGATAGAGGCGAAAATCATTTGGTTCTTCGCCTGTGTCTTCATAAGAGCCGCCAACAATCAGGTATTCATCCGCATCATTTTTCTCGATGCTCCGTATGCCCCGACCACCCAGGTCAAGTTCAATCGGGCTGCCAAAAGTTGGTGCACCGCTTGTTGGGAGTTCATCGAACCATGTTTCAAAGTCAACAATAGGAACAATCAGGGCTTTAGTACGAGAACCGGCAGGTGAGATGGGAGCACGAAAACAAACATACGCATCATCGCCGTCAGGCGACATTACAAGCCCTTCAATATTGAAACCATCGATTCTCTTAGGTTCGATACCATTACTTTCCGCACAGTAGGCACTATCGGCAAATCCATAATACTCAGCTCCGTTACCGTGGACGTTATTATTGTCCCAGACAACCAGATCATCACGCAGGTCTTCATAATAGTCTACAAAAGATAAGGTGGCATCAGCGCCAGTTCCGGAAATGTCGGTAGCAAAAAGACGCTGACGATTAGGCCTGCACTTACCATTCTTATTGTTACCATGCGAGCAAAGCCAGTAAATACGGTTACCAATACACACTGACGCTTCGATATCAACTTCGCCGCCGTCGCTTTCCAAGCCAAGATTATCAGTAAAATCAAACTCTGTTATCGGCAGACCGGATTGGTCGCGGTCATAAAGAAATATCGCTGCGTTGCTGTCATTTATAGGTTCGTCATTGGCAACAAACATATAACTATCATCCAGGGCAATCGCTGTGGAAGCATCACTCATGCCGGTATGGTATCGGCTGGTTGTTGTATTAGACTCCGCAGAAGCAGCGTAATCGAAATCTACCGAAAGCTCATCACTTTCATAACTTACCGTTATCTCAATATTGGTATAGCCCACTCCGGTCGGGATAACCTTTAAGTTTCGGTTCTCACCGGTGCCGCTGAGTACCAGATGTTGATCGTCATTGGGAACAATATTGGCATCGATGCTTAACGCTTCCACTGTTAAACTGTTGGCAGAGGCTGTTTCGTGGCCAATCGTAAAGTTAATCCCTAAAGTAGCGGCCGGGTCAGTTGAGTCATTAATAACGCCCGACACATCGTTGCATGGATCTGTGAACGATGAATCTGCAAAAGCAATATGTAGTGGATTAGGCCTGACGCTGCCGGTTACTTCCAGATTATCAAAATTGAATTTACCTTCCGTACTGCCACCGAAGTCATTTACACGAAAATAGACAACAGATTTGTGTTCAATCTCAAATTCGGAGGACATGTCAAAACTCGATACATGCCAGTTATCATCGCGTGTGATTGACTCATCATCTGCAAATACTGTCCAGCTGCTTTCACCAACTTTATATGAGAAATCAAACTGCGTTGGCCCCAAGCTACCACCGCTATTGTCGGAATTGTAATTCCATCTGATAGAGATGTCTTCCCAATTTGTTGTATCAATCGTCATCACCCAGTTAGACGTAGAATATGTATCATCCCACTGGGCACATTGTCCGGGACCATGATATTGACTTTCTACATCGGTATATTCAACCCCATCCGCTCCGTTGGGATCCTTTCCCGGTAAACTAATAGCTATACTGGGTGTCCCATTGACATAATCCGTGGTTACATCTTCATCATAACCAGCTGCAGTCGGCCCACCAAAATCCCAGATAGCCATCTGGTCATCACCCCATGACGACACGCACATAACAGCCAGAACCACCAAAAGCATTGCACTAATTATTTTTCTTGTAAACATTCTTTGTCACCTTTCGTTTTTATGGAAAAGTTCTTATTTTTTTACGGCTGAATCTTGCGAAAATCAGCCGCCGTTACCGCTCTGTGGTCTCCCTCTTTTATTTTTAATTCAATACCTGTTTCATTTTGCCCCCTTTCTAAAATATATATCAATTACAAACACGTTCGTACCGACTTACGGACTATAAACAAGACTTCGCCGGCAGTGTCTATTAAAAGAAAGGTAAAAGTTTTGAACATAAAGATGATGCGGCTTATTTTAGTGAATATGTTCCATTCTTCTTCCATAAGCTCCGGCAAATCCGGGGCATAGTTATTATTATGGATATATAATGGGGGAGGGGGCGGGATTTTGTTTGAGGAAAAAAATTTAAAAAAAAGACTTGACATGGGGGCGGTATCTGTTATACTTGTAATAGTTAATATAGTACAAGTATTTAGGTTTATAGAGAAATGTGGTTTTACGCAGGTAACAAAAGGTTAAGGAAAGATGCAGTTTCGAATAGACAGCGGTTCTGAGCGGGCGGTTTACCGTCAGATAATAGACCACGTGAAGCGCGATATCGCCTTAGGACGGCTGGTTAAGGGCGAGCGGCTGCCGACGGTTAGAGAATTAGCGGTGCAGCTTGCGATAAACCCGAATACCATCGGCAAGGCCTACCGGCAATTAGAACAGGACGGTATAATCACCACCAAGCCGGGCGAGGGGGCCTTTATCGCCAACCTCGACAGCAACCTTAGCAGGGCGGTAAAGAGAAAACTGATATGCGAAGAGCTCGAACTGGTAGTGGTGGACGCTTTTCATATGCAAATCGATAAAGAAACACTGCGGAAGTGGATCAAGGCGGCAGTTGATAAATTCAATTTCGAAGCTAAGAAGGAATAGGCGGATGGACGAGAAGGTAATACAAATTGAAAATCTTGTCAAATACTACGACGGGCGTTGCGTGCTTGACGGGATAAATCTGAAGGTGCCGGAGGGGTGTATCTATGGGCTGTTAGGACGCAACGGGGCCGGCAAGACAACGATTATCAGGATTCTATTGGGGATTGAATCAGCAACGCGGGGACAGACTTACCTATTTGGTACTGAATCGGACAAGCTTTCAGCAAAGGCCCACGGGCAAATAGGTTATGTGGCCGAGGCGCATAACTTAATCCAGAGCTACAAGGTCGGGCGGCTGATAAAACTCTGCAAGGGGCTTTCGCTGCAGTGGAACGATGAGTTTTTTAACCATCTTATAGAGACGTTTCGGCTGCCGCGGGACCGCAAGGTAAGCCAGCTTTCGACGGGGATGCGGGCGGAGTTGAATCTTGCACTGGCTATGGCGATAGACCCGCAGCTTCTTATCCTCGACGACCCGACTTTAGGGCTTGATACGGTTGCGAGGAGGCAGTTTCTGGAACTTGCGATAGAGGTGCTTGGGCGGGACGGGCGGACGATTCTTTTCAGCTCTCATATCCTGAGCGATGTTGAACGAATCGCGGACCGGATAGGGATACTTGTGGCTGGGAAGCTGGTTGTGGACTGTCCCCTGGAAGAGCTTAAAAGCCGTGTTAAAAAACTTCGGCTGATTTTTCCGGAGGAGGCTCCGGTGAGTCTGCATTTAACCGAGATAATAAATCAGCAAAAGCAGGGCAGGGAGATGGTTGTAACCATAGCGAACCTGAACAAGCAAAAACAGGCTGTTATCGATACTTTCAAGCCGTCAAGCTGTACTGAAATCCCGATGAGCCTGGAGGACATATTCATAGAATGTACTAAGCCGGTTCCGACGGCAGTGGCGGATTGATGGAAGGAGAGTAACAAATGTTTACACTTATAAAAAGAGAAATTGAAGACCATATCGTGTACTTTCTTGTCGCGGTTATTTTCTCAGCAATGTTTGTCGCTACGGAGATTTCTGTTGCTTATAAAATCGGTTCTGACGAACCTCTGATAGCTGCCTTTTTAGTTTTATTGTTTGTGGTGATTTGGAGCACACTGGGTTACTGTGCGATGGGTGCGACACAGATGTACACTGACCGGACAAGAAAAATCTCCGCACTATTGTCAACTCTGCCTGTATCTCGAGGTCAAATATTGCTTGCGAGAATCATCACGGGAATTTTAGGCATTCTAACCGTGCAGGTACCTTTTATTATTACAACGGTAGTTTTGCTATATATTTTCGTTCCGCCAGTGCCAATTTACGACGGATTTATTTTCGAAATCTTCGCCGGGGTGTTTCTAACGAGTTTTGCGTGCTATTGTATCGGTTTGCAGACCGGATGGAGCTCAAGTAAGATTACGCCGACATTAGGCGGGTTGTTGCTAACATGTATTTTTGTTCCTTTGGTTAGTATCAAAAGTTTTGGTTTGGAAGGCGTGTTTATATTGTTGTTATTCATTGCTGCATCTTTAATATGCACCTGGCACAAATTCAGGTCAGCATCTCTTTAGGAAGTCAGGAGAGTAATTATGGAATCGGTAAAAAATTATCCTGTTAAAGTTTTTGCTACGGGCTTTGTTGTTCTGGTTTTACTTTCACTGCCATTATTCTGGGGGCGTTTGTTTTGCCGTATATCTCTAAGCAATATTGTGCCTCGCCAAGCCGAAACTTTGAGAATTGAACCTTCCAGACTTGTACCGCCGGAACTTGAAAACGACCCTAATGTGGAAAGAGCTTCTTCTGTTTATTCACGGATGGATTTTGGAGCAGCTTTTGCTTTTAGCGCTGGAATCTCGGATTATTTTTCAGCGAGGATGCCGGAAGGGCGTCTCTCGAATGTTTATAGCTTTTATTCACAATACGCTTTTTATTTTGACGACAGGATTGGATTATTTGTTGGTTGTAAAATTTTTCAGAATACGCGAGGCAGAAGGTGGACAAAGAAAATAGATTACTATGTAGGTCCGGAAGGATTTTTAGAGACTCCTGACAAGGAGCTTGGCCGATTTATCGAACCGATTTTAGGTTCAAGACGGATTCGGTCGCAGTTGTTGTATGACAAGAAATTACGTCGATTTTTCAGTATCAACTTCGAAGAAAGGACCGTGGTCAAAGGAGAGGGACTTGAAAAAGATGACTTTCATAAACCAATCCAGATAGGCCACCTTCATAAAGGTCGTTATTTAAGTTTAGACTGGTCAGCTCCACATATAAAGGTCACTGATAAGGACATCAAAGAAGGAGGCTTGTCGAAGTGGAAGCTTGGCGAGCTTATACCAATCGTGGATGAGAACCATAGTCGTGCTGCAGGCGAGTATTTTCTTGTTCTCGATGAATCCGGCCGGATAGACCTGCTCGACAAGGAAACGCTGGAATTTTCCGGTATAGGCGGCTACCTGCCCGCCCCCCAGACATTTTTCCCTTCAAAGGAAAAGGTGACGCCCAAGGATGTGTTGGGGTATAGAGTAAGACCACTGGCTTTTGCCACGGACAATAAGTACAGGGGAATGTATGCGGCGAGTAATTCCCGCGAGGGTACGTCTATGGCACTTGCCATTTATGATGAAAATGGGCGTTTGGTTAGCACCGATTATACCAAGGCTGAGGAATACGACAGGTACGCAGGCTATTCCAAGTCCCGTACCATACCTTCCAGCATAGCGTTCTTTTTTGCGGGGCCGTGGGCACCTGTCAACACTATAGTAAAATACGTACTGGAAAACCTTCAGCCGCCGATTTTCAGTATTATATCTTATTTTACAGCATCGAGTTTTGAAGCCGGCAGCGGTTACAGGGCATTATTTATTCTTCCGAATTCATTTATAGGGATGCTGGGAAGAGAAGTCGGAGATAACGCCGTCGCCAGATTGGTTGTTGCATTGTTTATGATATTGCCCTCGATAGTGTTGGGGATGTTCATTGCGTGGCGTGTTTGTAAAGATGCGGCGGCTGGCGCTACGCTTGACGGGTTTACAATTACAAAAGGTTATGCCGACCATGGCTCAACGGCTCAATATCAATCCGGCGGCGGGATGTATAACAGCGGTTGCTCTCCTACTGTAACGAACTGTATCTTCGATGACAATTATGCAAAATATGGCGGTGGTATGTTCAACACCAGTTCATCCCCAACTGTAACCGATTGCAGTTTCACTGATAACGAGGCTGTCTATTGGGGTGGTGGAATGGACAACACTTCATCATCTTCGGCAACGATTACAAGATGCATTTTTGCCGGAAATGCTGTAACCACAACCGGCTATGGTGGAGGTGCTATTTATTGTGAGTCGAGCAGCAATGCAGATATAGTAAACTGTACTATCAGCAAAAATACGGCTGTGAACGGTTACGCCGGGGGGCTATATTCTGACAGCAGCAGTCCCACAATAACCAATACTATTTTCTGGTATAATACAGATGGGGATAGTGATTATGATTTGTATGCAGCTTCCAGTGGAACGATCACCATAGACTACAGCGACGTAACTCCGAGTCATTATTTCACTGGAACGGGCAGCGTAACCATGTCGTATAATATAAGTGCGGCTCCATTATTTGCCGATGCAGATAATGATGATTTTCACTTAAAATCATCTTCCGGTCGCTGGAACGGGAGTAGCTGGGTTACAGACAGCATTACCAGCCCATGTATAAATGGTGGTGGCCCCACATCAAGTTATTCGAATGAGCCTGCGCCAAACGGCAGCAGAATCAATATGGGTGCTTACGGAAATACCGCGGAGGCATCCAAGAGTTCAAAGTATCATTTGGTGGTCTATCTGGATACGGACGACCAAGAAGCCCCAACGAGTGATATGCAATGGCAGCTTGATGGTTTCGACAGCACTTGGAGAAATAGTGCGGAGGCTGTTTTGGTGGATGCAGGCAATTATACGATTAAGTGCCAATGCAACTTAGGAACTTATTACATAGCTCCGGACGCTTTAGGCATTACCGTAGGTCAGGGTGAGCCGATTTCATACACTCGTACGTATAAGGCTTGCGGATATATATGCTACATATGTTACTACTATAACGATTTTGGGGCATACGAAGAGACATATGCAGGTTGGCGGGTTGTAGGCGAAGGGGGAAGTGATTGGAAAAACGGACAAAAGAAATATGTACCGGGAAATTATGAAGTAGAGTTTAAGGAGGTTGCCGAGCATGACACCCCAAGTAACACAAATGTAACTGTGACCAAAGGCTCCTCCAATCCCGGTCAGTATAAGGAATATCAGCGGAATACCTTTTATGTAGATATGGAATACGGAAGCAATAGCAATAAAGGCGGCTCAATGAATAAATTTCTGACTATCCAAAAAGGATTCGACATGGTGACGCCAAAGTCGTCAGGTGATCCAGACAGGTGGATTTATGTCGAGAGCAATTATTCAACAAAATATGAAGATATAACTTTCCCACTATCTAATCGGCCTTGTATTATCAGAAGTTATAGCAATCTTACGGTACGTGGAGATCATACACCAGATAATAAACCCTGGTATATAACGGCCATAGGTATAACTTTTGAGGAATGGTAATGTTCAAGCGAAGCTATGAGAACACGAGGCCGTTGTTTTTCGGAGTTTGCTGATTTTATAATGTGGCAGGTGAATAGAAAGAACGTATCAAGAAATGGAGGTTTGTTTATGAAAAAGATAGTCATATTTATATCTGTGCTTCATATCTTTAATTGCGGAACCGCTTTTGCAAGCTGGCTCAAGCTTGATGCCCCCGGGGCAACCTGGACGGAAATACGCGGCATCGACGGTGAAAATATCGTAGGTCACGCCAGCAATGATACATGGGGGCATGGCTTTTTATATGATGGTACAAGCTGGACTATGCTTGATACTGGCGAAGTGTGGGACATCGACGGCGGTAATCTTGTCGGCAGCTATGGTGATGCTTCGGGCACACATGGCTTTTTGTATGACGGTACAAGCAGGACTACGCTTGATTTTCCCGGAGCTGATTATACAATCATACACGGCATCGACGGCGGCAATCTTGTCGGGCTCTATGGGGGCGGTTCGAGTGAACACGGCTTTTTGTATGATGGTACAAACTGGACTACCATTGATTTTCCAGGAGCTGCTTATACAATCATACACGGTATCGACGGCGGCAATCTTGTCGGGATTTATGGGGATGGTTCATATGAACACGGTTTTTTGTATGATGGTACAAACTGGACCAAACTCGATGTTCCAGGGGCGACTTCCACGTGGATTTTCGGCATCGACGGCGACAACCTCGTCGGTGCTTATCCTGATGGTTTCTCTGAACACGGTTTTTTGTATGATGGTACGAACTGGACTATCCTGGATGCACCTGGAGAAGATTACACTCGGGTTTATGGCATCGACGGCGATAATCTTGTCGGTGTCTGCTATGATATGACCGGGGCTGGCCACGGTTTTGTATACTCTATTCCTGAGCCGGGGACGGTTTTTCTGCTTGGTTTGTGCGGTTTGGCTCTTAGAAGACGTAGAGTACTGCGATAGTGTGAGAATTTTATGGAGGGCTTTGTAACGTGTCTGCAAAGGAAGCGAGGAAAAATTTGTTTAGGGGGGTTTTTTGTGGCTGGCAATGAGAGCCCTGTTGCGCATCTGGCAGTGATTCCATATGCCCGATTCGCTGGCCGGAGTATAACGCTTGATGGAAGCTATTCTTATGACCCGGATG
>CAZTKW010000070.1:0-10830 GCA_964614315.1 uncultured Pirellulales bacterium | reverse complement strand
TGTCGATTCAACAGCATCTCGGACCTCGCTCGACCGGCATCAAGAGAAACTTTTGTTGTCAGCTTGCCCATCCAGATATAGGGAAGCAAAAGCGCAAGAGCAAGGATAAACACAACCGCCGCTCCGAATGCTATCCTGCACTTCTCTGCAAGTGAAAGGGGCGACAGGCGCACAAATACCAAAAACCTGTGATAAATATCGTGTATTTTTTTTCGCATAAAATCGTATACTCAACTGACCGCTACGGTTCTTGTTCGCTGGATTCCTGCTCGATTGAGTGCGAGTGTTTTTGTGTTCGCAGGTTCAGCTCATCCAATTGTTTCTGGTCCACCTCGCTCGGCGCATCGGTTAACAGGCACTGCCCCCGCAGGGTCTTCGGAAACGCGATTACGTCTCTGATATTTTCCGTCCCCGTTAGCAGCATAACAATTCTGTCCAGCCCGAACGCTATACCCCCGTGAGGCGGAGCCCCGTAGTCCAAAGCCCTCAGGAAAAAGCCGAACTGCCGCAGGGCCTGTTCCTTTGATATATTGAGCAACTCAAAGACCTTTTGCTGGACTTTCGGATTGTGGATACGAATACTCCCCCCCCCAATCTCTGAACCGTTGACTACAACATCATAGGCCTGTGAGCAGATATTGCCGGCGTCGCTTCCAAGTTTGTCCAGGTCCTCCTCGACTGGAGCGGTAAACGGATGGTGCAGCGAATCATAACGATTCTGCTCCTCATTCCACTCGAATAGCGGAAAGTCAACTATCCATACAAATTCAAAGCTGTTTTCATCATAAAGGCACAAATCTCTCGCTACTTTACACCGCAGTTCAGCCAGTGCCTTGTTTGCTGTCTTTTCGCTGTCGGCAATCAGTAAAATAAGGTCGTTTTCCTTTGCCGCGAACCGCTCTGTTATCTCGTCAAGCTGTTCTGCGCTGAAGAACTTGGCGCTGCCCCCGGCCAACGTTAGCTTATCATTTTCTTTCCTGACCTTGAACCAGGCAAGACCCTTTGCCCCGTAATCACCGACAAATTCCGTCAGCGTTTTTTCAATATCTTTTCTCGAATACTTCTCCCCGCCGGGCGCACAAAAACCCTTCACGATTCCCCCTTTTTCAAGGACCGAAGTAAACACTTTGAAACTGCTGTTCTTTGCGATATCCGATATTTCTTTGAGCTTCATATCGAACCGCAGGTCCGGCCTGTCAGTGCCGTAATTGTATACCGCATCTTTGTAGCTCATTCGCCGCATAGGCACTGCAACATCAACACCAAGTATCTCCTTCCAGATTTTTGCCACAAGGTTTTCATTGACGCTGATAACGTCATTGACATCCACAAAGCTCATCTCAATGTCGATTTGAGTAAATTCAGCCTGACGGTCGGCACGGGGGTCTTCATCACGAAAGCACCGGACTATCTGGAAATACTTATCAACACCGCTTATCATTAAAATCTGCTTGAAAAGCTGCGGCGATTGCGGGAGGGCATAAAAACAGTTTTTGTGCAGCCTGCTGGGAACGAGAAAATCCCTTGCACCTTCCGGCGTACTCTTGGCCAGCATCGGGGTCTCAATCTCCAAAAAACCCATAGCATCGAAATAGTCACGCGCGATTTTGCTCACACGATGACGCGTCCGCAGCCTCCGCTGCATTTCGGGCCGACGAAGGTCGATATACCGATTAGACAGACGAAGCTCCTCATTTGTCTTTTCGATGTCTTCGAATTCAAACGGCGGAGTTTTAGAAGCATTAAGAATCTCTATTTGCTGCACAGCAACTTCGATTTGACCGGTAGGCCGCTTCGGATTTTCCAGCCCCTCGCCACGAGGCTGAACAAAACCCTCAGCCGTTATTACCCATTCGTCACGAACCATTTGCGCCAGTTTGTGAGCCGCCGGCTGGCTACTTGGATTACAAACTAATTGAGTCAGACCTTCTCTGTCTCGAAGGTCGATGAATACCAAACCACCGTGGTTGCGATAGGATTGCACCCAGCCTGACAAAATCACTTTTTTACCGACGTCTTCCAGCCGAAGACGCCCGCAGGTATCTGTTCTTTTGAGCATCGAAAAAGCTCCTCGAAAAGTCTATAGGAAAAAACTATATGCTATCCGCTAAATAATCCTCTTTAGAATAGTCCAATCCCCTTCTCTCGTCAATAACAGCTTTCAATATTCACCCCCAGCCGCCAATCCTGCCCCGACACCAACGGTGCTTAGAAAATCTCGACGATTGAAAACTGTATCTGACATAGTTATCCTTTTTCAAATAGACACTGCTCGAAAATGTGGAAATCCTTGTAAAAGCCAGGAGGCTTATTTGACTAAACTCCCTGCAACAGGTTATACGACCTCTAAAATGATAATTAAGCCGCTGATACAGGCCAACTGCCCAATCTTAAAGGTCTGCAAAAAAAAAACTGATTTATTACTTTTTTTCCTTGCAATACTTATATTTTTTGTTAGAATAGGCATTGAATACCCCTAAGGGGTTTAAGCCTTAGGGGAAAATGTGCGGAGTCACCGCTTTAGATTTAAAAGGGATTACTACGGGCTGGGGTTTCTAATTCCTCTTCCTCCCTCCCGACCTCAGCCCATTTTTTCGACTTAAAACCGCCCAAGGGCGGTTTTTTTGTGTTAATTCCGCTTAGTTTGGATATTTCTATCCACTATAAGCGCATGTGAGCAAATTACTAACGTTCAAATTGTTAAAGATTTGACGCTTCCTGCAAAAAGATTTGCATACCCCCATTTGTTACAAAAGTGTTGTGCTGAAATATCGCTCCGCCCGGTCAGACAAAACCGTGGTGATATTTCCGTCGATTCTTTTAGCTAACTCTCGGGCCGCCCAGATATTTGCCCCCGAGCTGATTCCCACCAGCAGCCCGCAATCCCTGCCTAATTGCCGAGTGGTCTCTATAGCGTCCTCGTCGGTCACCTCCACCACATCGTCAACCATCGAGACATCAAGAACATCGGGAATGAACCCGTCCCCTATACCCTGTATCTGATGAAGCCCGGGCTCATGCCCCAGCAAAGCCGCCACATCCTTTGGCTCCACAGCAACAATTTTCACATCGGCTTTGTGTTCTTTGAGAAATTTGCCCACTCCCTGCAGCGTCCCACCGCTGCCGACCCCGGCCACGAAGCACCCGATATCGCCACCCATTTGCCGCCAGAGTTCACGGCCGGTCTGCTCATAATGAACACGAGGATTTTCAGGATTCTCGAACTGTTGAGGCACAAAAACACGCTCGTCCTCAGCCGCCATTTCTTCCACACGACGAATCGCTCCCGGCAGACTTTCTTCGTCCGCAGTTAGAACCAATTCAGCCCCAAGAGCCTTGATTAGTTTCTTGCGCTCCTCGCTCATACCTTCCGGCATCACAATCCGCACCGTATAGCCCATCAATCGCCCCACCAAAGCCAGTCCGATTCCCGTATTGCCGCTGGTTGGTTCGACGATGATTGAGTCCGGCTTGAGTTTGCCGTCACGCTGGGCACCCTCAAGCATCGCAAGTGCTACTCGGTCCTTGATACTCCCGCCGGGATTGAGAAATTCGGCCTTGGCAAAGATTTTCTCACCTTTCAACTGCAACAGCGGCGTGTTGCCGATTAGTTCGAGAACATTGTCTGTTAACATAAACAACCCTTAAAATACTCGTAAATTTACCTGCCTGAAATTCGAGATACTAACAAAATCACGCCTCAAATACAACTCTAACCTTATTTTTATATTAAAAAACACGATTCTTGAAAAATACCCTTTTGTCAGGGTATTTTTAAAAAAAATTCTTGATTTTCCCCAAAATTTGAACACATTTTTACGCTCTTGGTATATAATTATAGAGACTTGTATAAATTTGGGAATTAGCCAATATAGCAGGGCTGGGAGTATCTCGCTTTCTCCTCTCCCTCCTCTCTCAGCCCTGTTTTTTTTATGCGCCTATGTAGAACACTCTCCCATATTTACCATGCCTGCAAAAAAAATAGTTGACAAAACTCAAGATATTTTATAAATTTCACTTGAAATCTGAACATCTTTTGGGATAATAATCTTGATTAAAAACCTATTACAGGGCTGGGGTTTTCTCGCTCTCTCCTCTCCCTCCGCGACCCAGCCCTGTTTCTTTTTACCCACACAAACTACCTTAAATAAGAAATCTCAATATTGTCGGTTCCCTCTTCAGACTTGGGTAATATTGGAAATTTTTTTAACGATGTAAAAACCGCATGTACCCCCGTTCTATATCTTTTGCCTTCTTACACCACTCATCAGGCAAACTGTGACTGACAACCTCCGAACCCCAGCCTTCTCATCGCCTGTCCGGATACTTCTCTATATCTTCGAAGGCCCCCGGCACACCACCTGCCGGCCCGTAAAACACGCTGCCCCCGTAGGTAGTCAAATAAAGCATCCCCGGATGATGAGGGTCGGGTATCGCACGCTGACCCCACTTGAAGTTATATCCTCCCAGCCGATACCAGCTGGCCCCACGGTCGTCACTGCAAAATGCCGAATTGTGAAAAGTGTTTATGTAAATACTATCACGCTTACGAGGGTCCATACCCGCAGAAGAAACACGTATCTTCTCATCGAAGACCTGCTTCCAGCTTTTACCGCCGTCCTCCGTGCGATAAACTCCGCCGTATAAGTCCCGCCCGTCAACAGTTCTCGGCCAGCAGCTAAGATACATTATCTTGCTGTCAACAGGGTCGATAAGCAAATCCGTCGGCGCATTTACACCTTCGGCCAGACTCACTTTTTCCCAGCTTTGCGCCTTATCGTCGCTCTTGTAAAGTGCCCCATCCACAGTTTTACCGTCCGCCTGGCCGCGGGAAACTATCAGATAAAGCCTGCCCGATGGCGTCCTGCGCATCTGCCAGGCAAACTTGTTGTCCCCGAGACCGTTGTTCGCCGCATTCCAACTGCCCCCGCCATCGGTTGACTTAAAAACTCCTTTGTCGAAAACACACGCATACAGAGTTCGCGAATCTGAAGGACTCTCCGGGTCAAGAAGAATATGCGTACCTATCGAGTTCTCGGACATACCTTTGTTGGACTTTTGCCAGCTTTTACCGCCGTCGTTGGAAACAGCCACTCCTCCGGTATAGCGCCCGAATCCGCGCTTTGAAAACATCTTCGCTCGAGGCAAATCGTGAGCGTTCCCCCACACCGACCACACACGTCCCTTAACTTCCGAGTCGAAAGTCAGCCAGTAACACGTATTCTCCCAGCCGGATGGTATCCCCTTAATTGAGTGGTACCAGCTTTCACCACCGTCAAAACTATGGAAAAGTCCGATGTCCGTATAGGTTATAAAAAAGTGTTTCTTGTCGAACGGGTCAAAGTGAACCCCGTAACATGTCGTTACATTAAGTCCCCTCGTACTTACCGACCCGTCTGCATTGTTGTTGCTGTAAACCTGCACCCACTTTTTGCCGCCGTCCACTGTCCGATGCGAACTGCCATTGTCGCTCGAGTAACATATATCAGGATTAGTGGGAGCTACTCCAAGAGATATCGGTGAACCTCCCCACCCCGGACCGTGGTCGCGAGTGAGCCAAGACCCTTCCAGATTTTTGGAAAGCAATTCACTGCCCTTCGCATGGTAAACCCAGTCCCAGCTGTCCCCTGCCGTCTCGCTTTTTAATGTACCGTACTGACCCTGGTATGAACCACACGAAAGATAAATCACCTCCGGCTTGAACCGGCAGACTCCAATACTTCGAAAACGCGGCAATTCCCCGCGATAACTCTTGCCCTTGGAAAGGTCAGGGTTGGCTTGTGTCCAGCTTTCTCCGCCGTCGGTAGAACGGTAAACACCCCCCACAACCTTCGTGGCTGATTGCCGCATACCTGAGAGTATGTATAAAACGCTCCCATCCGGCCCGCTGCCTCCGTCAGCCCCGGATATGGATTTTACCGGCAGAGACAACTTGCTTTTCTCCCCCGATTCTCTCGAAACACGAACGCCCCCGTTCTCGGTAAATACTATTACCTCATCTTCCCTCCCCCACCAGCTGCCCGGCAATATACCCTGCACCGAGCGCCCCGGAAGTCTCGCCAATAATCGCCAGCTCTTACCTCGGTCTGTCGAAACCATAAGCCGCCCTGATGCAGCTTTACCCTCTCTGCCGCCTCCCATAAATCGCCTCAATGGACTCACTCCGATATAAATATTATTGCTGTTAGCAGGGTCAACTCGAATCTTGCTGACCGTACCTTTGAGCCAGCCTTCGCTTTTTACCTTTTCTGGGTCCGGGTAAATAAGCCGCCATCGACCGCCTCTATCTTCGCTGCGAAATAGTCCGCTGTTAAGTTTCCCCCGGTCTTCGCTGTGCAAAGAACCGTTAGTGGCTGCATAGATTGTATCAGGCTCGCCCTCGGCAAATGCAAAATCGGTAATACCCGTCTGCAGGTTAAACATCCGCCACGTCGTCCCGCCGTTATGACTCACATAAGCCCCCGTCATATCGCAAGAAGCGAATAGATGCTTCTCATCAGCCGGATTAATGGTAGGCCGAAAAACTCCGCCCCCGCCGCCCGGACCTATCACACGCCACCCTTTGGCCGGTTGCGCTCCTTCTTTCACCTCAACCCCGAGCGCATTCGTCCCCTGATAGCTTAACAACATAAATAAGCCAACCGCCAGCAGTTTGTATTTGTGGGTAAACTTTCGAATGGTAATACTCCTTTAGAAATTTGCGTTATATCAAATGATTTTAGTTGTTGTCGTATTATACTGGAAATTCACCCGCCCGCCTGACATTTCTTCTGAAAAACAAAAAAATTTCTCTCAAAGCTTTACCAAATCGACTGTCCTTTTTGCTCTAATACCGTCTGCTTGCAGCCTTTCCGCTGCATCTGTAGTTCACAAAAAAGTACCGAAGCGCATCTATCGGATGGTCGTACCGCCCGTCTTTCAGCGGCAGTTCCGTCCCGCTGCCGCTCGCACTCTCAGGATAATGGTAGCACCGCAGCGCCTCTATCAGCCGCCCGCACCTCGGCGAAATTACAAGGCTGCTCGTTCCATCCCCTGCCCTGATGGCCCTGCGGATAAGTTCTATCCCCTCCAGAATCCCGCTTCGTCTGTGTCGCGTCGTTACCCCTAAGCTGCGCAGCTCACGAACCGCGCTCGTACCGGTAACATCATTTACTCCCTTGCCTGCCGGGTCGCAAAACGTCGCCGCCACACGCCCTTCGCCCCCCGGCGTTCGTCTCTTAACCTCTTCTGCATGCACATCTATCGTCGCCCTGCTGCGAACGTACTCATCTACCACTCGCACTCTCCCTTCCTCATCAACCTGAATCCAAAGGCAAACGAAAGGATTAACAAATCCAAAATCGAGCGACCGGTACACCGCTAACTTCGCATCAAAATCTATCTCCTGAATATGCACGCTCGGCTCGAACTCGTCAAAAACTACGTTCTCCAGGTTAGGCCTTTTGCAAAGCATCTCGGACTCCCACCCCGCCCTGCTCGCCCGTTGCATTTGTGTTATGCAATCGTCAATCTTCAAATACCCATCCGCCTTTTGGGCTTTCCCCCCGCAGTCTCCCCACAGCTGGCACTGCGAGCAGCTCCTCTCCCTGCACTTTTCTATCACCTCCCACAAACACCACTTAAAAACCGGTGTCTCGAACTGACTTGCCTCTGTCACTATCTTGTGCATTAAACCGTAGGGCCGATGCATAGTGCTTATCATTTCCATCCCCGCCGTCAAACCCTCCATACTCTGCGTCGTAAACTTGGCCGCTGCAAAAACATCCTCGTTGAAAAGTTCAACCTCGTCGCACCGCAGCTTTTGAATGTGCTGCCCCCGAACGCTCGTCGCCGACTGCGTCAATACCTCCACCCCGGAACCATTGACGAAACTGCTTTTACCCTTATATACCGGCCCAGCCAAAAACTCCTCGAAGCCCCCTCGTAAAAAACCCGTCAGGTATTCATACATCCTCCCCGCCTGCTCACCCGAACCGCTAAGTATCCTCACTTCGCAGTTCGCCTTGAATATGCAGTCCAGAAGAGTAGCCACCGCAGCCAGTTCCGTCTTACCCCCCGAACGGTTCGCCCACACTATCGCATCGGCGTTTGCCCTTTTCTCTGCTCCAAAGTCCGCCGAAAAACTGTGCCACAAATAATCCAGCGGCACATTGTGTCCCGCACATATTTTTTTCGCAGGTATGTCAATACCCAAAAATACTTTCACATACCTCTTGAGGTCTGCCCTCGTCGCCGGCCGAATCCTACGCAATGTCGAATAAACCTCAGCCGCTTTTTCTATCTCTCCGCAATTCTCAAAATCGCCTTGCATAAAAGTCGCTTTCCCCATTATCATTGCCCCTGATTTGAATCTTCGGATATGCCTCTTAAAAATTGTTTTTTAGCTGCTGTATAAACTCGCGATATGACCGCCCCATAAAAAAAAGGGAGATACAGGCTCATTTACCTTATGGCTCTTGTAGGCCTGTCTCCCTGCTGCGACATGCCATTTTGCACTCCACCGCGGGGAGCGCTGTGGCTAAACGCCTTATTTGCACTCGCAACGAACACATTATACAAAAATACCGCCATCTTGTCAAGTCTATACCCTCAGCTTCAATCTCTTCTCTCGGTCAAATCCAGCCCTGTATTAGACTTATATCTCGCCATAAATGAAAATTATTATGTGTTAAAACAACTCACTTCAACCGCTCTGCACACACCCCGGCTTTTTGTTCCATCATCCCTTCTCTTCCGCCAGCGCAGCTAACAACCTGCGGGCCGTCTTCGTCGGCAGTTTCGCTGCTTTTTTATCTGCCTCCTTCACTCCCTTGCCGTAACCCTTTGCCTTCGAAACCGTCTTCTTCGCCAATGAAAAAGATATAATATCAAGGCACGCCTTCCGACCCGTCTCCTGGTTCTCCGATTCCGTAAGATGCACCAGCCTCGCCGCCGCAAGTGACGTATACCGGGCGATTATACGTTCACTTTGACGATTCAGACCGTTGATATAATTACTGAACCGCTCGGCAAAACGCTCCTCCGCAAGCCACTTGTTATAAACGTTCCTGCTCAGCTTGTGTTTCAAAAGCACCTCCTGCTCACTGAGGTCGCCGCTGAATAAATCATCCAGAACCGATAGTTGTTTCTTGCTCAATTGTCTTCGTCTGCCCATTATTAAAAACCTCCACAATAACTTTATAAATTCTCAAGAAAGCCACGTGTGATTGTCGTCAGCGCAGCCGCATTTGCTGCCGCCCTCGTCCGACCCTCTTTAACTTCCTCCGCCGCCGAAAGTGCATTCTCTACAATCTGCCGCTGACTATTATCTAAAAAAAACACCATCGCCTTCGCAAAACATTTCTTTCTAATCTTCGCCTCCGCTAAACTCGGTTTCGGCCTGTCGAGTTTGCTCAATAGCTCTATCTGCTTTGCCGTCCCCGGCAGCAGCTTCCCCAGTTCTCCCACCTCTATTTTTTTGCTCAGCCGCTTAAACAGTGCAAGCTTCTTCCCGACTTCGTCCTTCCCACCAAGCCGGTTCAGAGTCGAAAGATAAATGTCCGTCTGCTCGTCATCAACCTCCCACACCACGCAGTTCGCCTCCTTGTACCCGCCCTTTCGCAAAGCCTTGCAGCGATGATAACCGTTGATTATCTGAAAGTACCTCTTCTTCGTCGGGTGCGGCCGAACTACTATCGGCTCGTATAAACCATTCCGCTTTATATTACTAACCATCTTCCTGAAATTGCCCCCGCTCTGCCGGTTCGGATTATCAGGATGACCGGTGAGCCTGTCCAGCCTTATCGACCGTATCGAATTCGCCTTTTTTCTATTCTCCATCTGTTCTCCGCTATCCGCCGAACGCTGTTTCAGGATTGAACCATATATAATAAACAGGCCGCTCGGTCAGTTTGCTCAAAACAAATTCCGTCCGCTCAAAACTGCTTTTCATATCGCGCCATCGCCTGTAAGGCTGAAGAAAGCACTTCGTTTGCAGGTTAATAAAAGCCGTTTCCTCCCTGCCGAGCTTCTCCAGTTTTCGATGCACCTTTTCCGGGTCGATGAATCCTTCCTTTTCTATCCCCACAAGACTAAGCGCCTCAATAAACAGTACACACCTCACCGGCATCTCCGCCTTGTAAGCCGTCATACCTGCCTTTTCAAAAAACGGATTAACCAGCCCCATAACCGCCGCCGCCTCGATTATCGGCACATTCATTTGTGGCATTGTCTCTCGAACAAGTTGGCTCCCTAATCCAAGACCCCGAAATCGCGGCTCGACTATCACCCGCCCTATACACCGGATGTTTTTATTGATAAGGGCAAGCTGGCTCGACCTGTCAAGCCCGACAAAATAATCCCCCGTTGCAACATTACGAAGTTCAAGCCCCGGACTCGGCATTATATAAACTATCACGCCGGCTGTTACTTGCCCACCCCGGCTCTCTACCTCTATTTTGAAAATCGCTGCGTACGCCCCGAGCCGGCCGTTGCGATAATGAAAACCTGCCAGCTTCTCATAATCACCCGCTCCGCCCCGCGTTATTTTTACTTCCTTCACTACACTGCAGCTATTCATCGTTTTCTTTCATTTCTGACTTTTTTATAAAAATCTCTCCCCCCACTAAAGCCTCAACTTGCGCAAATGATGCGAAATTTAACGAATCCCCGTGTCCTCTAATTCTCCTAAGCCCTTGCTGATAAAGGAATAAAGTTTTTTTAAAAAATCCGTCCTCCGCCCCTCACTACTTGCGCATTTGATTGAAACGGCGATACTATTAACCTCATGGATTTATAATTTTTGTGATTTTACACGCTATTGAGTCTTTGGGGTGTAGAACGGTTGTATAG
>CAZTKW010000069.1:0-10872 GCA_964614315.1 uncultured Pirellulales bacterium | reverse complement strand
AAATACAGAAAAATACATCTTTTTGGTCAAATTATTCTCCCCTTTCACGCTTTTTTACGTTTTTTTCCCCAATATCCGCTATTTAATCGCCCTTTTCATAAAATTGCGCTTCCTTATCAGACAGCTTTTTCTCACCAATCATCCTGCGTACTCGCTCAATATCAACATCTCGCGGCTGCCCACCTGATGACACTGAAACAGCGCTTTTTTCAACACCAGCCGGCATAATTTCTAAAAATCGGTTTACCGAAATTGTTGATACGAACATCGCCGTTATCACTACACCCACCAGAAAATAGCGCGACAGCAGCTTTGACGGCGTATAACTAATGGCTGGTAAATGTTTTACAACTGGAGGCCGTTTTGATTCGTAACGGCATTTATCGCAATAAATACAGTCCATATGGTCTGTTGCAGTAAGCCCGAACTCACAACTGCCGTATCTTTTCGCCGGCAGATACCGCTTTAATAACGCAAAGTTATTTAGAAGTGACAAAAACGCCCCTGCCGGACATAAATAACGGCACCAAAAGCGTTTATAGAAAACCGACCCAACTAATGCTATCGCCAACACCACCAAAATTGAAAATTGAAACACAGAAAAAATTCGAAAACCGAAAATTTCAGTAAGGACATCCGCAGCCAGAATTGTTCGGTCTCTGGAAACAAAGAATAACACGATTAAAACAAACAAAACTGCGTATTTGACGAACCTTGCCTTCCTCATCATCTCAGCTGTTATAGGCGGTTTGAGCTTGTCAGGGAGCACAAACCCAAGCATCTCCTGCGCAGCTCCGAACGGGCAGATATAGCCGCAATAGATGTTGCCGAAAAATACAGCCAGCAACGGCACTGCGGCTGCTAAAAGAAAAGCTCCTGATAGCTCTATAGCGGGACTATGCCAGGACAATACGGTTGCTATTTGTTCGGTGGAATACTGGGCATTAAGAATAAGACCGCCGACCACAAGATTAAAAACAAGCACCACCAGCCTGCTCCAGAAGCCGCCGTGATATATCACAACCAGAGTAAATATGAATGAACTTATCAGGTACATACCCTGGCTGTCGGGCAGATAGTTGGCCCAGCTAACTTCCCGGTCGATAGCAGGTTGCAGGCCTCGCCCAAGAACCTCACCGGCGAACTTGTGACTTGATGACTGCAGTGCAGAAAGAATAGCTTCGGAGCTTACAGTGGCGCCGCTTACGGTGTGAATATCGGCAAAGGGCTCAGGCTCGAAAAGCTGTCGGTCGCTTAGAAGCTTCCGCCATTGACTGAGCATCTCAAGATAAGCGGGAGTTTCGTTTGACCTTATTATATTAAAACCAATTAATTTGCCGGCGGTATCAACATAAACAGCTAAGTTCATTTTACCACCGAAACCGCGAACTTCAGGAGCCAGCTCCTGTGAGCTGAAGATGAAGCCAGCAAGCTTTTCCTCAGCGTCGTAAACCTTAAAATAGTTGATTTTTCCAGAACTATCATCAATAACCGCTGATAGCTGTTCGATACGTGCCTGACCGGCCATCGCCTGAGCCGTATGCTGCGGCAGCAAAGGTGTCAACCGCCTGCCGGCTTCGGTGAGCAAATTCGAGCACAGGATAACTGATATCCCAATACCGAACATAACATAACCAAACCTGCGTAGTGTAAGCCCTGTTGCAGGTAAAGAGGAAATTTTCTCCGGTTTGTATACTCTAAGTAATACAGACGGCGCATTGGCCAGAATAAGCAGAATAAACACGAATAATGTTACTTTTGCCCCGAGCACCGGAACCAGTGCAAGGCTTGTCATCAATCCTCCCACCGATGCTCCGAGGTGGTCGGCGGTTTCGAGTTTGCTGGCCGCCCGGCCGGTCTCAAAATCCAAATCCGCCAATTGCCCTGCTGCTAATGGGAAATAGCTGCCGGCACATAAGCCGCACAGAACAAATGCTATTGCAAAGGCCGAATGTGTCCATTGCCCGGCTGACCAAAAGCCAATTACGGCAAGGATTAGTATATGGAGGAGCATCACCGCAATTAATAGTTTCTCCAGCCGGTTTTTGTTGACCGCCAGTAAACGCCTGACTAAAATCGCACCGATGGTCAAGCCTGCCATAAAGACAGAAGAAATAACTCCGATGTGCAGATACAGTAAACCAAAGCGGGTTTGGTACAAATACATAAGAACGATTACCACGCCTATTCCCACCCAGCCGGCTGAGAAAACCAGGAAACTACTATCAAAGCCGGTAACACCGCCCCGCTGGGTTGTCCTCAGGACATAAATAAGCCGTAAGGCTGCGAAAATCAAAAGAGGAACAATGAAGGCCGCCGGGCCGGCCAGCGCCAGATGTTTAACAAGTTTTGTGACCGGCGCTGACGACTGTTTTGCGGCAAACAATAAACTATACAAGTGTGTCAAGGGCCTAGCATCACTATTAATAAGCAAATTCTCGGGCAAATCCGCATTCGAATAGTTCTCAAGAGCAGAAGCGGCACGGTCAGGCAGATAAACAGAAAGCAAAGCCTGCGGAGCGAAAACGTCATTCCCTTCTTCTATAGCAGCAAAGTTATCCCGCAGAGTACCGGGCTGGCCGGTAATGTTTTTAGAATCAGAAGCAATAAACCAGGTTTGCTCGCCGGGTACCATAACAAGTTTTGAGAAAACCTTCTCAAGTGTCAATTTGTTTGAGGCGCCGAGGTTGACCAGCTCGGTGCCCATAATATTTTCTCCGCCTGTTATGCGGACTGTCAACACGCCGTTGGGCCTTAGAGATTCCTTAACCTGTTGGTAGAACTGGTGTGTATAATACCGGTTCAGAACCGAACTGGTTGCATCAGGCAGATTGATTATTACTATATCATAATAGTTTTTCTCCCCGGCCAGTTGAGCGCGAATGTCCCCGGCCACAGGATAAAACCTATTGTCGCTGATTTTAAGTTCCTCAGGCACAAATTTGTTAACCTGCTGCACATACTCGCTGTCGCAATGCGCCCAGGTTACATGCTCGGTTTGCGGCAGGCGGAGAAATTGGCGGCACAGACCCAATCCCGAACCGATAACCAGCACTCTTTTAGCATCAGGATTTTGGCATAGAGCTATAGCTGCTGTCCGGCCTGTACTGCTTTCATCGGGCAGCGCTTCGGCGACACTGCCTTCACGGACAACCACCCACTGGCCCTGATAAGTGCCGTAGAGATATTCAGCCTGTGCGGTTTGGAACGAACCAGTCAGGGCATCGGCAGGGAGAAGTTTAGTCCACCTGACAACGCGCATATAACGCATTAGGTTTTTATCAGCCCCAAAAACCAGACAAAACAGAATACAGCACGGAATCAAAAACACAAACAGCGTTTTAACTTTGCCGGACCTTCTCAATACAGGGTCACTGCATTGCTTAACTTCGGTAAGTTGTGCTGCAAATACCGATGAAGACAGGATGAGGCCGAGTATGAGAAAAATTTTGCCAAGACTCACACCATAAGCCAAAAGGATGGTCACGCCCAGTCCGCCAACAAAGCTTCCCGCTGCTTCAAAGATGTATACCCAAGAAACGCCGGACTTGCGAGCCTTCTGAACCCACCGGCAGGCGATGGGAAAGAGCAGCCCCGTGATTATGCTGACCGGTGCATTGATAGCTATTGATAAAAGCAGAATAGTTCTTATGGATAAAAGTTCGTAAGATTCAAGCCCTGCCAGTTCGCGGGCCTGGATAATCAATATCAGTTCCAATATGAAGGCGGGCAGATATGCCAGGAACAGGAATTGTATGTTTTCAAGCAGTTTGTCAGCTAAGGTTGTGGCATTATAAACAACTATTGCCGCTAAACCAACCCATAGAAACCACGAGGCAAAAAAGATTCCGACGCTTATATCGTTGCCTTCGAAGGTGGTTATAAATTCACGAAAAAGCAGAGTCTGTGCTGCGATAGTGAACAGGCCGTAACTGAATATCAGTAAACTGCGGGGCACATCTGAAATTTGTGCAAAGCGACCAACAGTTCCCTCTCCTGAATTATTTCCAACGGAACAGGCAGGTTTCATTTTTCCTCACCGAAAACATCAGCCTGGAATACCAAAAAATTAGCACCTTTTTTCCAGGCATTTGCAGGCAATCCCGCTTTCAACGATAATTGTGTTAGCGTAGTATTTAAATCCCAACCCTGCTCGGAAGCAACCTGGGGCAGGAACACAGCCATCCGGCCGTCTTTGTTCAACACAACGCCATCTACACCGAGCCTGATATCTTTTGCCGATGAAATCGGCTGCGGAACTGTCAGTGCGGAAATTTCAATTGTAATATCGTTGAATTCAGCTTCGGTTACCTGAGGAAACCGCCTGTCGTTGATGCCCGCATTGATGGCGTTTGTAATAACCGACTTGTACAAAGGCTGTCGCGGAAAGATATCGCCTATACAGCCTCTAAGGTGAGCATCCTTTTTGAATGTTACAAATGCCGCACGAGGGGACTTCATTTCCTCACTGATTGTAATACCTATTTCGGACGGCTGTGGGATTTGCCGCTTTTGAAGAAAATGAACCAGCGACCTGCGCGCCAGAACTAAGAGCTTTTCTTTATCTTCCTCAGTCAATCCGGGATTGCTATGCTGCGGCTCAACTTGCGGCAGGTTATCCCACCTGCCGGAAAAGGCCACAGAAAGATAACTTACCGAATTGGTAAAGCCACCCGTCAACTCACCGGAAGTCGTATATTTTATCAATTCTGCGTCAGTGGTTTTGTCGAGCATCGAAAGCAGTATTGCTATGGGAACGTAACCGCATATCGTGGCTCCCGTTCTACTCTTGTATTCCAAAAAGGCCTTGTAGTCCAGGCTGGCTATTTGCTCGTAAGCTCCCATATCAAGTTTTTTAAGCTCTTCAGGAATATTTTCCCGAAAAGGTACATAGCCGTAATTTGGACCGTAATGGACAAAATCTGAGCTCGCAATTACAAGGGTCTCGTCATCAACGAGCCCTTTCAAAATAGCCCCGGCTTTGCTGATTGTCTCGGGTGAACAGGTCCCAGCCACAATCGGTACAAACTTAAAATCATCGCGGGCGTACTGTAACAGCGGCAGTTCTATCTGGACGCTGTGTTCGTACTGGTGCGCCTGCGGCACGTTGTGGAACAGAGGATATCCCCAAAGCCTGTTTATGAATTCCACGTCAAGCGGTATTTGTCCCAGAGGTGTTTCGTAATGAGTTACTCTCGGCACGCTTAGTGTTTCTTCCATCGGGACACTGTGACTAGGACCGACGACAATTATTCGCTTATATTTCTTTTCCGTGGTTTTGAGTCCCAAGGCCGCAGTTTGGCCGGAAAACTGGTAGCCAGCGTGCGGAAGGATAAGGGCGATAACATTATCTATCGGCTCAACGATGGCCTGCTCAAAAAAGCCGGCGATTTGTCTATTGAGTGTTTTGGTATCGGCCGAGTACCATCTTCCGGCAAGTGATGAACGAAGGACAGATTTGGCTAACTTTACAGGCTCTTTTTTTTTGGGTGCTTCTGCCTGCTTAGTTGGAACGGGACGTTTCGATACAGGACCTTTATAAAAGGGTATCGCTAAAATAACCAATAATCCAAGCACCAGGCCAAGCAGCAGTCTCTTGCGAACAGGTTTCTTAAAGTCTTTGTCCATATCAGCCACTCCATTTACTCTGTTTATGAATATTTTGTAAAGGCTTTAACGTACCGGGGTATTTATTGAGTTTGACGGCCCGTACGAATTTACGGGGAGCGGCTTTCTTTGCCAGCCAGCAGGTACCGGCAATTATCGCTGCTCCAGCTTTGATTAATTTATGAATAAATTTTCGACGTGTCATTTCCAAACTCCATATATTTCTTTACCGCAGTCCGGGCAGCAGCCGTCTTTGAGCCTGTTCTGCAAAATAGTATAGCCGCTGCGCTCGATGAGCAGCGACTTACAGTCCGGACAATAAGTGTTCTGACCCTCTTTGCTACTTATATTTCCTATATAAACGAAGTTTAGCCCTTCGCTCATCGCAATCTCCCGGGCCAAATCCAGTGTCTTTAGTGAAGTCGGCGGCAGATTACGCATCTTGTAGCGAGGAAAGAACCGAGAAAAGTGCATCGGCGTATCACCGCCCAGGTTTGCTTTCACCCAGCGGGCAAGCTCATGTATCTGCTCAGGCTTATCGTTCAGCGTGGGAATAATCAGGTTCGTAACTTCAACTAATATGCCGCTGGCCTTCGCCAGTACCAAAGCTTTTTGTACGGGTTTTAACGTTGCCGAACAAACCTGCCTGTAGAAATCATCGGACATGGCTTTCAAATCTATGTTCGCTGCATCGACATATTGTAAAAGTTTTTTCCACGGTTCTTCATTTATATAGCCAGCTGTTACAAGGACATTGCGTATATTGGCCTGCTTTGCGAGTTTTGCAGTGTCATAAGTATATTCGTAATAAATAATCGGGTCAGTGTAGGTATATGCCAGCGAAAGGCAACGATATTGTCCGGTCAGTTGTACAAGCTTTTCAGGGGGGCAGAATATCGCACGGCTGTCTTCCGGATTGGCTTGTGATATTTCCCAGTTCTGGCAGTTTCTGCAATGCAGATTGCAGCCAACAGTTGCAAGTGAAAGAATATTAGTACTCGGCAGGAAATGAAAAAGAGGTTTTTTTTCAACCGGGTCGACGTGAATCGAGCAGGGATAGCCGTAAACAACGGTTCGCAATACCCCGTCGATATTTATTCTGACCCGGCACTCACCGCTTTGGCCGGGCTCAATTACACACAGCTTCGGGCATAACTGGCACTGAGTATTCACCTGAACCTCACTTTTCGCAGCACATCCGGCTAAAAGACTACTTATGGTAATTTGTTATATTATAACAAATTCCTCACTTTTCTACTGCAAATCTGAGACCTTCCCCAGGTCCTCATATTATCATAATCGGTGAATTTTATTGTTTTTGGCCTGTAATTAAGCCGGTCAGAACAATTCTATAATAGCAAAATACGTGGTTAGCAGTGAAAATAACAGCACAGCCGCCAGTCCAATATTCATTTTCGTATCAGCGGCGTGCTTATCCATAATTTGTTTTCGATTTATCAGCAGTAAAATGGGAATAACCGCAGCCGGCAGTATGCAGGCCTGAAAGGCCTGAGAGAAAATCATCACCGCCGGCGGCCTCTGCTCCAAAAACTGCATACCGAAACAAAAGAGTATCCCAATAAAACCGAGAATCCGAAACATCGGGGAATGAATGTTTCTGGCTCTGCCGGTATAATCACAAATCAGCCACGGAGCAATGAGAATGATGGGAAAAAGCGTTGAAAGGCCGGCACCGGCAATTCCGAGTATCAGAATAAACGCAGCAATTTTGCCGCCGATAGGTTCAAAAAGGTGTACCATGTCTACCGTATTTTCCAGCTTAAGCCCCATCACATTCAAAGTCCCCGCCGATACCGCCATAATAACGGCACTTAGGAACAGCATCATTGCCGCCGAAACGAAGGCATCCCTTCTTTCTCCCTTGAGGTTATCAACCGTCCAGCCTTTTTCCGCAACCACGGTGCTTCGCATAACAAAGACCGCCGCCGAGCAGGTTGTGCCGGCCATAGCGGCCACCAGGCCGAACGCACCGGGCGTATTTGGAACACTGGGAACCAGGCCGCTGACAATCGCTGATATGCTTGGCTTTACCATAAAGAAAACCACCACGAAACATAAACCCATCAGGATAACGAAAAAAGTGAGGATTTTTTCAAAAGCAAGATATTTTCCATACCATAGCAGCAGGTACAGGCCGATGACGAGAATAAAAGTAATCCAGAATGTGCTGAAGCCTTCGCCGCCGAAAAACAGCCTCGTACCTTCCTGCAGCAAATCCGCTACAATGCCCATAACACCCATAAGGGCCAAAAGTTCACCGATAATAAGAGCTGCCAAAATATAAATAGCAATAATTTTACCGGCTCGAAAATTAGTTTTGATATTGAACAAAACCGTCCTGCCGGTAACTAACGTAATCCGGCCGTAAGCAACCATAAGGATGAATGTAAAAACACACGAGAGAACCAACGCCCAAAACAGCGTCATCCCATACTCGGCTCCTGCTTTTGCCATAGTGGTAACACTGCCGGTTCCGATGTTATAGCCTATTAAAAACAGCCCCGGGCCAACCGCACTTAATCCAACAATTATCTTTCTGACAGTTTTATTCTGCATAATTGCAACTCCGTTAGTGGGACATCATATTATTGGAACGTTAATATATGTTTTTATTTTTAATAAATCCAGCTTAAAAAACATCTCTTTCGGGCTTTCGGCAAAGTAAGTTGCCTGTTCCTGGAGCAAATCAGTGGACATACATATCTGTCGTCTGGTAAACAATTATGGATTGTCTTGATATGAACTTGGGCGGGGTTTTGTAAAGTGTCTGTAATGACATTTGCCGTAAGTATAACAAAGCTGGAATGCGTATATTATAACTGACCGGGGCGGCGCTTATTACCACTGGTCAAAGCGGGCAAGAACTTCATCATATGAAACATTCGCGGCATTGAGACTATCCTGGAACGTTTTTGCATAATAACGTAAATCCATGTTCTTTTCGGCCAGTGAAATCGCATCTCTGTAATTTCTTATAAGGTAGTCCAAAACGCCAAGCAGCTCATCCAGCAGTATGTAGCGCTCTCTTAGTATTTCTTCCCATTCGGCTGTTGTAACCGAATATGCCGACCAGTATTGGTCAAATCCTACTTCGGTGCGGACGGTATTGCGACTATAACCAGTTCTGTTTAGGCGGCGAATTTGCTCCTCAATCTCATCGATTTCCTTGGCAAGAGTAACTGTTTCCTGTTCAAGAAAGCTGATAGAAGAAAGAATTTCGTCCATTTCCCGTTGTGCCTTCTCGAACTGGCGAATAGCTTTTAGAATAGTTTTGTTTGGAACCTGCGCAGCTTCTGCCACGGCCAGGTCAGCCAAGAGTTCGTCGCGCGAGTTTACGACTTTATCTGCAATGCCGACCTGGACGGCCTGTGCAGCGGTCAATGCCAAGAGTGAGCCTTTTTCGCTCCATGTCCTGACGATTGATTGGGTTGGCTTTTTGCTCCTGCTGTCAGTGAAGAACAATTTGTCACCTTCGGCCATCTCGATAACCTCGATATTCTCATCGACCATAGCCTTTGCCAATAAAATGGGACGGTTATTCCTCTCGGCAATTGCGGCACTATATGTCAGCCATGAAGAGTGGAACCTTGCGCCGGCACCCTGGCCATAGTGCTTTTCAATCTCCTCAACTTCGGAGGGACTCCGGCCGTAAGAAGCGGTTGAGCCGATGGATGTTCCTGTGCGCATATAAACCTTATCACAGGACAAGGCGACTATTGCACCTGCTGAAGATGCACCACCGAACCTGTCTCCGCTGACAAAGGCGACGATACGACAATTGTTTATTCTGGTGATAGTTGTGCACAACAACTGAGCCAAGTCAATCCGTACACCTGGTGTATCAATCTCGACAAGAATAAACAACGGGCCTTGGTTGGCGGCTATAACAATCGCTTTTTCAAAGGCTTCGGCCTGAGCCATGAGATTCACAGAGTCTTTTATGTCAAAGACATATACTTTGTTTTTTCGGCCGAGATGATTCGGCTGGATTTGATAATCTCCAAGGTCAAGGTATTGCCGTTTTTTATTCTCAGTATAGACCAGCGTTTTGTTGCCTTTTTTTCTCTGGACTACATAGCCGTTAAAGCTGGTGCCGTCCTGAAGATGGGTGAAGGTGTCGGCAAAGCAGTTAGAGAAAAAAAACAATACTATAAGAACTAAAGCAGGATATTTGACCATCATTAATCCTCCTCTTAACTTATCATTACCGATTATAACTATACCAGTTTTCGGCAAAAAGTTCAAAGAAAACCACGTAATCAAAACTAAAACCAGTTCCGAAGTTTTGCAATTTTCGGGAAATTCCGGCAAAAAGCCCTAAATTCAACCGTAAAGCTGCACAATTTCAGTTACACTTTCTGAAGTTGCCTGTGTTTACTCCTGTCTGCCGTTCTTCTTGACAACTCCCTTATTGCCTCGCATTGGATATTTTTATCGTAAAGAGCACCTTGATTTATTGCATAGGCTTTGAGCGTGCCGCTGCTGACCCGGTTAAGTTCCGCCCGACGGACCAATTCATTAAAGCTGAGTTTGCTCATCGTTATATTGTTTTTATCGTCACCTGCGGTATTGGCAACAACGCCCAGGAGGAAATCCAGTTCCAGTAGTTCCATTCCGCTGGTTAGATCTGCTTGCCTTTGCCCGGCTGATTCGTTTTTCAAATTCCCCCGGCCGGTCGTCTCAGCAGTGTCTAAATTCAGCGTTGATTCCTTCGAGAGTTTCCGGATATGAAGCGGTATGTCTCTTGCTTTGGCTGCGTATTTTTGCACAGCGTTTTTAAGATGGGTAATGCGCTTATGAGACAAATGGAGTTGTCGATGAGACTGGATGTGACCGGTGCTGGTTCTTGTAGTGAGTTTTTGGCTGAGCCCTCTGAGTTGACCTGGTTTTCTCTTGACCAGGCTGTATACACCCCAAGCCACTGCCACAAGTAGAAATACAAGGATTTGTGTCCAGAAGTTTCCCTCTCCGTCACTGTTGCCCGCTGCCAGAATTGTTTGTATTAAAAAACCGTTCATATCAACCTGTGCCCGCAGTTGCTGATTTTATTTTATTATCTTGTTCTTTTTGTCAACTCCTTCATTGCTTCGCACTGGATGTCCTTACCATATAGGTTGCCCGCATTCACCGCATAGACCTTAAGTGAGGCGCTGTCAATCTGGTCCTGCTTATTCCTGCGGAGCAACTCATTAAAATTAAGCTTCCGCATCGTCACGTCGTTTTTGTCATCACCCCTGGTACTCT
>CAZTKW010000068.1:8633-10991 GCA_964614315.1 uncultured Pirellulales bacterium | reverse complement strand
TTTCCACGTGTCGTTTGCCAAAGTTATTGGTTGAGGATCAGCCAATTTTCCAATTACAATTCCCCAAATCGGAGCACTTCCCTCTTTTCTTGTAATTGTTACAGAGGCTGGGACCTCGAAGTTGAGATGCAGCCTGGTGTCGAATTCCCTTGTAAGGAAGTCATGAGTGTTGGATGCACTGATTGGACCTCCAGGTTTATCTGTGGTTGTGGCCTTCTTTCCACCATCAGTGATAGTATAGACACCATTATGATATCGAGGATTAGTATACAGTCGGTCGATAGCCCATTCCGGTATATTACTATCATGTAAAATATTGTAATCCTTGACTACGCAATAAGTCCTTGTGCCGCCCCAAATTCGGTTGTAACCAAGCTTCCACTGGACAATCGTATACATTTCAGTTGTGTTTGCCTCGCGGACTTTGAACTCTATACTCACACTTTTATTCTTTCCTCCGTTTATGTATCCTTTGTCAACAACTTTCATGTCAACTAAATTGTTATGGACTTCTATATTTGAAATGGAACTGTCATTTGTAGACGTAGCGGTAGCATCGCAGGCTGAAACTACCCGGAAATAGATTTTTTGAGTTGTAAATGTGCTGAGAGGTTGACGTGCGAGGTCTCTCCACCACTCAAGAGGCATTTTGTAGGTTGCCTTGCCCGATCCGTCCAGTCTAAGGCTGGTTTGACCATTGGTCCAACTACTGAAAGCCTTCTGTTTTATCCTATCTTTGGCGAGCTTTGAACTATCCCATGCTCCCGTTATTCCAGGTCCGCCCGAAAGCAAACTGGAATCCTCTTTTGCGACTTGAATATCGATGTAGTAATTTGGGCAACCATCAGTAATTTCGAACTCAAGGATCGGATAGCCAGATTTGAGATTGCCGGTTTTGTCAAGCACAACAACATAACTTGCTTTCTTCGCCTTGATCTTTGGCTTGTCCTTGCATTTCGAGCATGTTTTTTTTTCAGAGGGTTCTTCGTTCTTCTTTTTTTTGCCGCTACCACATCCACCGCTACAGTCACACATATTCTAATCCATTCGGTTAGGGCTTTACGAGCCACTTTTCCATATAGTTTACCGACTCTTCATACAAACGCTTGACTTTCTTGTGCTGATTTTCCATGGCCGGATCGGTCAGGACATCCTTTATCCATGGCAGGAACGGTTCACGGTCGCAGGCGTTGCCAAGGAAAAACATTAATACAATAAGTAATAACTGTCCATTGCCAGATGTGATTCCGTAATCGGCAGCGGTTTTTTTCCCTTCATTTACTAATCTGTCAATTGTTCGATCACCCAGGACGGTATATTTTCTGTGATACAATCGCTGTAGCAGGTCCTTAGTGTATATTTTAAAGTCGCCTGTAGGAGTTTGGGAGATTATCTGTGTATGCTCTTTGCGTAATGTCAGAAAAGCCCTGTTGATATCTGCGTTGTTTTCACCTGCTATCCTTTTCATAAAATCCAGGGCGGTATTTGCAAGCTTGTCGGCTTGAACAGAAGGATCGGCTTCACTCTTATCTTTCAGTATCTCATGTGCCCAGGGAAAAAAGAAGTCCGTATCAAAATTGCTTCCCAACATGAACATCACTGTAATATACAGGCACATGTTCCTCTCAGTTGTGAAATCATACATTTGTGATCGTTCAATCCCGTATTGAATAACATTGCGAACAATCGGTTCTCCAGCGATTCTGTAATGATTAGGGAAGAACTCTTTTACATGTTCTACCATATCATCCTCGAACCGTCTAAATGCAGCAGCTCTAAAAACAGTAACCTGTTCTTTGCGAATTTTTAGCATATTGTCCTCTGTTGCTTACTTCGCTTGTGTAAGCGGTACTTTTTCGGCCCGGACCTTTTCGCCGTCGGACGAAAGCTGCAGCAGTACGAACGAATCTTCGTCCTCAACAATATAACTGCTTATCGGTCCGAAGACAATCTTTGTTTCCTCGGCATTGCACGTTGGCAGGTAGACCCTCAGAACGCGCGGGTCATAGTAGCGAAAATATATAAGTTTTCCGTCCGGGTCATATACCATCAAAAACCTGCGAAAGTGGTTGCGCAGGTCACGAAGATTGATTTCAGCCGGAGTTATCACGAAGATGCCCCAATGTTTGCCCCAGCCTTGTTTGCATACCAGTTTGGTGAAAGGGTGGTCGTATTCCAGTTTGACCAGGTACGGTGCTGTTGCGGCCATATCCGGCTCAAGCTCGCCGCGGTAGAGACACATGTGCTCGGGCTTAAGCTTCCATAAGAGCCGCGGCAGCTCGAGGTCCGGCACGGAAGCACCATCGAGAACCGCATACACATTTGTGTCATACTGCGAAAACAGATGCATTTGAAGGG
>CAZTKW010000068.1:0-8623 GCA_964614315.1 uncultured Pirellulales bacterium | reverse complement strand
GCGGCAACTCCGGGACAGACGCGCCATCGAGGACCGCGTACAAGTTGGTCTCAGGTTGTGAAAACAAATGTTCCACAAGCGACTGAGTTATAATTTTTTCATCCATCAAATTCTCCGAAATCTGGAGATTTACTATCCAGCCTGCTGCTTCTTTGCCTTTTCACACTCTTCACAGAACGGTGTGCCGTCTTTGCCTGCATCCTTTAATACCTTTGCCTGGGCGCTGTACGTCGCCGGAGTGGGTGGTTTTGGCGGTTTGGGCGCTTCGGATACCTTACCCGGCTTTGCGGTGGCAGCCTCCTTGGGCGGTTTAGCAGCATCGGGTGAGCAGCCGCCTCCCGAGCCTGCTGAGCCGCCGCTATTGATCATTACCATCGGTCCGGAAATGGACACTCCGGCAGGACCGATATCCACAAACCCGCCCGCTGCTTTTAAGCTCAACTGCAACCCGGCCTCAATAATCACTTTCATTCCGCCCTTGATATGGACGTCCATGCCGGCTTCCAGCGCGTGATTCATGCCCACTTTTTGCTGCAAGTCCATCCCCGCATCAAGAGAGACGGAGCCAGTTATTTTTTCGTTTTGGTCTCCCTTGACCGTCAAATGTTTGTCGCCGTCGACCTGTTCGAACTGATCACTCTTAACAATCAGATGCCGTTCGTTGCCGACATATTCTTTGCTGTCGTTCTTGACCCGGACGTCCTGGTCTTTCTCGGCGTGTATGAATATCTGCTCCTCGCCTTTCTTGTCCTCGAAGCGGATTTCGTTGAAGCCGCCCCCACCTTTGCTGGAGTTCGATTTGAGCGTCGATTTCGTTTTTTCAGTCGGCAGGTCGTACGGCGGCTTCGCTTGGGCATTGTAGACCCGGCCCGTAATGATGGGCTGGTCCGGGTCGCCTTCCAGAAAATCGACGATAACTTCCTGGCCGATACGAGGGGTATAAATCCCACCCCAATTCTTGCCCGCCCATACCTGGGCCACCCTGATCCAGCAGGAGCTGTTCTCGTCGGCCTTGCTGTAACGGTCCCAGTGAAATTTGACTTTGACCCGGCCGTACTTGTCTGTATGAATCTCTTCGCCGGAAGTACCAACCACTATTGCTGTCTGCGGACCGGAAACCGTTGGCTTCGGTGTAGTGCGCGGTGCGCGAAATGCCTGGTCCGCGGCGATTGCTGTAAATTTGCACGCATAGACGCACTCACCACTTTCCTCAGTGGAAGAGAAGTATTCGTTGCCCTCAATCTTGTAGCTTGCGGAGGTAATCAGGTAGTTGCCGTTGCGGTCGTCGCGCGGATGGTCGGTGAGTTTAAAGGTAAAGCCCGGGCAGATAACGCGGCAGTCACTGTCGGCCGTTGCGACCTCAAACTGGGCCTGAATCTCTTCAATACGCTTCCTGGCGTAGATGTCCCCATCGCCGGTCTCGGTATATTTGCCGGGATAATCGTAGATTTCGAAACCCGCGGCCGCGTGCTTACGGCTCACGTTAGCCCTTACCTCCAGAGCCTTCTTGGTATCTTTGAAATCAAAATCATTCAGGGCGTATGAGACGGGTTGCAAATGTGTCTCGACTACCCAGTCCGAAATACACCCTTCGGTTTTGGTCCCCTTGTCGGCAGCATGGTATTCGAGTTCGTCGAACTCAGGATAAGACTCATGGGCGCTGGGCGAATCGGCCAGAACCAGGTTGTGTTTGCCGTTCTCATGCTTAAAGAAGTAGTAAATCCCCTCCTGCTCCATGAGTCGGCTCACAAAGTCAAAGTCGGTCTCGCGGTATTGGACACAGTATTCCTTCTTGGAATAAATGCCGCTCAGGGAGTCCTCGAAGTCCTTCAGTTCGTGTTTTTTGAAAACTTCCTTGATGATGTCCGGGATTTTTTGGCCCTGGTAGATACGACAATCGGCGGTTCGGGTCAGGAACCACAGCCAGGGCACCACTGTAGCCTGATATCGAGCCAGCCGGCCGTAGGCTGTTACCTGTGTGAAGTGGTTGATATAACCGTTGAAGTAGCGGTTTTTGTAGGCGCCAAGCTTCAGGCGGATGGTCACATTCTGCCCGACGATGTCCTCGGCCTTAATTTGAGGATTTTCGCTGACTAACTCCAGTTGGTATTCGAACAGCCGGCCCAGATGCTCAGTGCCGGACATACTGACAAGCAAAAGGACTTCCTCGCCCAATGGCGTCTTCCCAATCGCCAGTTCTCTGTTCTTCTGAGTAAGTTTCTCTGGCATTGCGTAATCCTACCTCTTTTGCATCGAAACCACTTTAGTGTACACTTGTCGCTGACTTTATGCAACAGTTATTGCTTCATCACTTGTTGTTTCTTTGCGACGTACGTTTCAGTCGAACGAATAAGTAAACTCGCTGTCTTTGACACCGATATGGACGCGTTTTGCGGTTTTACCTTCCATAATCCGGGTCAGCAACTCCTGACTGATTTCCGGAAGTAAAGTATTGGTCAGAATCGCGTCAACCATTCGGGCACCGCTTTCAACATCGGTACATCGGCTGCCAATAAGCTCGATGACTTTATCATCATAAGTGAACGGTATCTTGTGGTTTTCCCGTGTACGACGACCAATCCTTCCCAACTGCAGGCCAATAATGAGCTTTAGTGTCTCGTCACTGATCGGATAATAGGGCACGGTGACCAGGCGGCCGAGCAGGGCTGCAGGGAAAACCTCAAGCAGGGGTTTTCGCAGGGCCTTGCATATACCTTCGGGCTCGGGCATCAGCTTCGGATCTTTGCACATGTCCATAATAAGGTCGGTGCCCACATTACTGGTGAGCAGAATAATTGTATTCTTGAAGTCGATAAGCCTTCCCTCGGCGTCTTCCATCTGGCCTTTGTCGAACACCTGAAAGAATATCTCATGAACGTCGCGATGCGCTTTTTCGACTTCGTCAAGCAGGACAATGCTATATGGACGCCGTCGCACCGCCTCGGTCAAAACGCCGCCTTCCCCATAGCCGACATATCCGGGAGGTGAGCCCTTGAGCGTTGATACCGTGTGGGCCTCCTGAAACTCGCTCATATTGATAGTGGTTATGTTACTCTCATCCCCGTACAGGGTCTCCGCCAGTGCCAGTGCCGTTTCAGTTTTACCTACGCCGCTGGGTCCGACCAGGAACATTACAGCAATCGGACGATTCGGATTCTCTATGCCGGCACGCGAGGTCTTAATGCGTTTGGCAACTGCCGCCAGCGCATGGTCTTGGCCTATCACACGCTCTCGGAGATTGTCATCCAAATGCAGAATTGCTTCAATCTCATTCTTGACCATTCCCCCGACCGGAATCCCCGTCCAGTCGGCGACTACGGAACCGACTGCCTGGGCGTCGACACATGGAAGAATCAAGGGCCTTTCGCCCTGTAAGGTCCGGAGTTGTTTCTGTAGTTTCTTGAGTTTTTTTAGTGATTGTTTTCTGTCGATTTGCTCTGCAGCATCTGCTTTTTCACCTTCTTTGGCTGTTGCTTCGGCGGTTTCGCCGGCCTCGGCTTCAGGTTTCTGCTCGGTTTTCTTTTTGGTCTTAGAAGCTTCCTTTTCGATTTTTTGTGTTTGTTCAATCGTGCCCTCACCGCACTGGCGCAATTCAGCTCGAATGTCCAAAATGGAGTCAACCAACTCTTTCTCTTTTGTCCAGCGGTCTTCCAGTTCGGTCTGTCTTTTACGTTCAGCTTTGAGTTTTTCGGTGATTTCGGATTCACGTGCAATGTGGTCCACGCCGGTTGCCGTTTCTCTGCCTACGATTTCCTGTTCCGTTTCCAACGCTTGAATTCGACGCCGGCAGTCGTCCAGTTCCGGCGGTACCGCGTGCTGGCTGATGGCCACTCGTGCGCATGCGGTGTCGGTCAGGCTTACTGCTTTGTCGGGTAGCTGACGTTCAGCGATATACCGGTGCGAGAGACGAACCGCCGCGTCCAGGGCCTCATCCAGGATTTGTACTCGATGATGTTTCTCAAGGTTTGAAGACAGTGCCCGCATCATCATCAACGCGTTTTTTTCCTCTGGCTCATCGACCTTCACTACCTGGAATCTGCGGGTCAGTGCAGGGTCTTTCTCGATATACTTTTTATATTCCGACCATGTAGTGGCTGCAATGGTCCGGAGTGTACCGCGTGCCAGTGCGGGTTTTAGCAGGTTTGCTGCATCACCGGTGCCCGCCGCCCCTCCGGCCCCGATCAGCGTATGAGCTTCATCGATGAACAGGATAATCGGCTTTGGCGAGCTTTGCACCTCTTCTATGACCTGGCGCAGACGGTTCTCAAACTCGCCTTTCATGCTGGCGCCTGCCTGCAGCAGACCCACGTCCAGCACACGCACTGCAACGTCCTTAAGGGACGGTGGTACGTCACCGGCGGCAATCCGCTGGGCAAAACCTTCGACCACCGCCGTCTTTCCGACACCCGCCTCGCCCGTCAGAATCGGGTTATTCTGACGTCGGCGCATCAGGATATCGACAATCTGCCGGATTTCTCCATCGCGTCCTACTATGGGGTCCATTTCGCCGCTGCGTGCCTTTTCCGTGAGATCGACCGAAAATTTTCCCAGGGCTTCCTGTTTTCCCATCGCCGCCGGTGCCATTTCTCCGGTGTCGGCACCGGCTTCGGCCTCGGCTCGCAGAGAACTTCCATCGGTTGCTGCCAGAGTTTCCTCCGGCGAGCCCGCAACAATCTTTGCATAACTATCCGTTAGCTGCTCAAGTTTGATTTTTTCGAATTCCTTAGAAATCCGCAGGAGAACATTCTTGAGCCCGCTGGTTTTCAGGATGCCAACTATCAGGTGGCCTGTGCGAATTTGTGATTCACCAAACAGCAGACTGCCGAAAACCCACCCTCGCTCGACCGATTCCTCAAGATGGGATGACAGGTCTGAGATAGAGGTGGAACCTCGCGGTAATCGGTCTAATTCGGCCGTCATGTCGGCGGCGAGTCGCGAAGGGTCAATCTCGAAGTGCTTTATAATGCGGTGAAGGTCCGAGTCGGGTAACTTCAGTATCTGGTGCAGCCAGTGCACCAGCTCCACGTATGGGTTGCCACGTAACTTGCAGAAGATTGTGGCGCCTTCGATAGCTTTGTAGCCTATACTGTTGAGCTTGCCGAATAGCGATGTGCGGGATATTTCAGCCATGGTTCAGTCCTTTCGCCTTTCTCGCATAGCCGTTGATATACATACGCCCCGACGCATGCCGTTTGTAGGTATAATCCTAACAATACAAGACACTGACTCCACCACACGTCGAAACGCTGGAATTCCTTACATACGGACATTCCCTTAGTATTTACGTACGTTTTTAGCCAACTCGCCGTGTTCTGTCAAATTCTTTTTTCGGTTTTCTTGCAAAAAGAAAGTGCTTTCTATGGTCTGGGCATACCGGGACCGCAGGTGGGCGTCAGGAATCCGGACCGCATGAGATTTTGAACTACGGTCAAGCAGGTAGGTACAATCTTTTCCGGGTCGGTTTTGGCTCGACCGGCCACCTCCTCCAGAAGCTCGCGCAAGGTTCTTTGGCCGTTACAACCAGCCAGCAAATTCGCTACATACATGTCGACATTACCGGCAAATGGGACACCCTCGGAGGCGTAGAGGTGTTCGGAGCGGACAGCCCAGCGGCCGTCTTCGGTCCGCAGTTCGTGCCGCAGCAGGTGGTGCTGGTCGAACTGCAGTCGCTGTTCCAGAAGCTGCCGGTCGTCGTCGAGGGCCTGGAGCAAATCTTCTGCGACAAAGATACGCTCGATTTGGTCTCCTGAAGACCCCATACTGCGACCTTTATCGAGTATATGGGAGCGGAACCAGTTGGCCTGTCCGCTTCGTCTTCGCATAACCATTGCACCGGCACTGATTTGCCTGATCCCCATCTGTTCATAATATGCCATCCACTCATCCAGATATCGTCCATAGTCGGGAGAGCTCTGCCCCACGCTGGTTTGTAACCAGTCCGCCGCGTAGGTCAAAGGGTCCGTGGATTTGAAACATATCAGCCAGCCGTCACAGCCGGTATTCGACGCCCAGCTTTGCGGTCGGGAATCCCAGTCCGTCTCGTCTTTATGATGCCAGTTAAACAGGATACAGGCAAAACCGCCTTCAGTCAGTCTCTCTCCAACCCCACACACCACCTGTTCTGAGAGGGCATCGCCCGGTAGGTTAGTATCACGGAAGATAAACCGGGACTCAGGGGAAATCACGAAGGGCGGATTTGAAACGATCAGTTCGAATTTCTGCTCTGCCACCGGCTCATAAAGGCTGCCTTGGTGCCACTCGACGTTGTCTATTTCATTCAATCTGGCGTTGAATTTTGCAAAGTTCAGCGCCCGCGGATTGGTATCCGTTCCTATGACGTGTTCGGCGTGGCGGGCGGCCAGAAATGCCTGTATGCCGGCGCCGGTTCCCAGATCAAGGGCAGTTTTGACCTTTCGGCGAATGGTTACATTCGCCAGAGACAAAGATGCGGCGCTTACGCCGAGGACGTGGTTGGCCGATAGCTTACTGTGAATCTCCGGCTCGAAATCGCTGGCCATCAGCAGTTCATGATAGGGCCCCAATTTAGTTATGGACCGGATTGCTCCGTTCTGACGGACCAGCAGGCCGATTCCTTCCAGTTCCTCAATGTCAAGGCCCGGCAGATTCTTGCGAAGGACCGGCTCAGAGACCGCCCGTCCAAGCCAGAACAACTGGACCAGGATATTATACGGGCTTTCGGCTCTGACGCGGCGATAGATGAGCTCGAAATCCTGGCTTTCGTGAACACACGATAAGCCTAGAGTTTCAGCCAGTGCCGTCTCATTATATCCTGCGTCCTTGACGACCTTTTTCAAAGTCTTGCCGTCGAACGGCCGGTCCACGTTAAATACTGCTGCCCCGTCTGTTTGTGCCATAGTCTTGCCTCGCGATTTATCTTTACCCGTATTTGCTATACGAAATCCTGCCGGATTGTATAAAAACGCTTAGATAGAACTGCTATGAGAATAATCCATTTTTCCAACGGACGCAACAATTTAGTTGGTTTTTGCGATTGGCTTTATGATAAAGGTGCGGATGCGGGGCGCATCGGGCTATAAGGCGGGCGATGGATCATATGTGTGGAGGGAATGCTAAATTGAAGTGATTTTTGCTGACACCTGGATGGTGAGACATTAATCGTCCGGTGCCTTCGGTCAACAAAAAACAGGTGGTTGTGGAGCTGCCCATAGTTTGCCAAAAAATGTACCGGACACCTTTAATTCTCCCTATTAGTTTTTTTGTCTTCCAGTTCTCTTTAGCAGGGAAAAAAGATATGTGGTCTGAGCAAAAAAGAAACAAGGGCTATGAGTCCTATTCTTGGTGGAACTCATAGCCCTTGCGGTGTTGGTTTTATCACATATCATCTATATTCTGCCGTGAGGACACCCCAGCACGCACTCCAATCTCTCTCACTGGCGCTATCGCATCTTAACAATGCCCTAGCGGTAAGCACCGTTTTATTTAATCCTAGAAGACTCAGCTGTCCAAATTGCCCAGGGTGAACATTTTGACTCCCGAGACCTACACAATAACCACCGAAGACCGTGCCCTGCACGCAATAACATGCCATATACCCGGCTACCACAATGGGGTTAAAATTCGCCAATGCGGTCGCTAAGTTACCATTCTGGGTATTGCTGGTTCCCGTTAGTGCAGATCCACCCGCAACCTTGGTCCACATCCTAGCATTCCCCGTGAAGTTCGGATCTGGCGTAGTGTTTTGGACTGAACAATTAAATATAGGACGTTGGCGTTTGTTGACCAATTTGTATAGCAATTTTAGGTATTCATATTGATTACTTTTCCCTATCGGTACGTTCCATTTGTTGGCTGTTCCTTGTACTATATCGATTATCAACAGTGCACCGTTGACGATTGCACCCGCGTCAATGAAATCATGAATATTAGCATCCAGTCTTTCTCCCTGCGGCTTATCTTTAGTAAATCTACACGCCCACATACCTTTCATTTTAATTCCCTCATAATTAGTTGTGTCTTGGGTTAGATGTTATAATTAGTAAATGTTATACTAATCCGAAAGAATAGGGACAGTTACCTATTTCTGACCAGCTTGCAGTCACATTCATTAGATATGCCCCGCTAATTAAATCGTCCTTACCGTATATTCTAATCGGCCCGAAACGTTCGGGCACGCAAATACAACTTGAATAACATATTGTACGTTCGCCAATATGGATATCATTTTGCTTAGTTTGTAGGCCACGTCAAGCCAAATTTTGGAAAATTTTTGCTTTTTTTCTTCATTTTTCTAAAATTGCCTGCAGCCAGCAGAGTCAAGCCAAATCCGCTCAAACTTAGGTTTTTTTACCATAAGCTTTTCCTGAAGTAAATCCTTTTGAAGTTAGAAACAGGTATTTATTGCTTCGGTCGGCCCGGGCAGAAAATGGGTTTGATTGGGTTTGTTTTGCCGGTGGACGAAAACGCGGTTCATTTGCATAATTCTTTGTTTTAACAGAACTTAGGTTCATTTTGGCTTTTCGGAGATTGGGTTTGAATTGGGTTTGTTTTGCCAGCGGACGAGGAGGTAGAAATTGCCGTAAAGCTTAGTCATAAAAGTGTTTATGTTCATTTGAGTATTTAGAAAATTGGGTTTGTTTTGCAT
>CAZTKW010000067.1:2638-11172 GCA_964614315.1 uncultured Pirellulales bacterium | reverse complement strand
GGGTCTTACGCCGCCCAGGGTTACTCTCCGGCTCAGGGTAGCGGGGCAGCGAACTTTCTTGCAAGTGGTGGAGGATTCAATAAAGCAGGCCAACCGGGTTATGGGTCCGGGTTTGGAGCAGGAGTGGCGGGTCAACAAGTGCAAAAGTCTCTAAACCAAGCCAATGCTGCTAATATCGGTCGATATTCTGAAGGTAAAGGTGAACTCCTCACAGCCCGTGAGACGGCCAGGGGCCTCTATGATGTCGCAGAGTCTGAGATCGCCAAGGTCGGTGAAGGAGCTCGTGAAGATGTGAATCGTGGGGCCAAGCGGACCTACGCCGAGGGGATACAGCGGTTGATCTCCTCCGGGCTGTCAGGTTCCACCGTGACGGGCACCCTGGGGCGAGGCGTCGAGGAAGATCGTCTCCGGGCCATGCAACGTGTCGATGAGTCTCAGGCGGGGATGCGATCTTCTATGGCTCTCCAACGAGCAAATATGGAGATGGGAGCAGCCCGTGACGTGTCAGGATTCATCGAACGTCGAACGGATTTGGGACCTGACACGGCGACTTACGCGAACTTGATGAAGGGAGCAGCTGCCGCGTCAGTACCCCTCCCACAGTATCAGGCTGGGGGGCAAGCCCCTACCGCACCTCAGAAAAGTCTTCTTCCAGGATCCCCTGAATGGCGGGCTGAGCGTGAACGGCGAGGATTGGACCCATATACGGCAATTGACAACGCCAGAATGTCCCCCAACGAACGAGGATATTACAAGGAAGTTGCTGAGGGGCCGATCACGAATACTGTGAATGGACGCCCCGGTTGGACACCTGGGTATGATCCTTCTGGTGGACCCTTAAATCCTGGAGATCCGAATTATCCAGGTCCCAACCTCATCACTGGACGACAAGATAACTTTCAACCTATATACGATCCGTACTCGGGTAATCAGTACGGAACTGTAGGGGCACAAGCTCCAACTTTGGATGCGGACCAGTATTGGCAAGATTCCCAAACAGGAAAGCTCCCCTACGAATTTGGTACAGATCGAGCAGTTTATGATCGCTCTGGTCTGTTTTACCCGAAAGATGCTTCAGGTGTCCCGTGGGGGATCTTCTAATGCCCATCGTAGTTAGACATGAACCAATTGGTCTCGCTATGGACCTCGCTGCGATTGCAGGATACGGTGAGGGACAGGCCCGTCGATTTCAGGCGATGCGAGGTCTCCAACAGGATCAGCTCGACCGGCAGAAGGCTCAGGAAGCCATGCGGCATGGTCGGGCTCTTGAGGGCATCTCCAAAGCGAAGGTCATCGCTGATCGGAAACGGTACATCGATACCCTCGGACGCCAGGAGGCGACGGCCAAGGCTCTCCGGCAACGCCATGAGGAAAATCTCGGGGCACGACGCCAGGAACATCAGGATATGGTTAGCCGGGCGAAGAAGGCCTCTGAGTTTAGCCTCAAGCGTTTTCGAACCGATCAGGAGCAACGCGAAGAAGATCTCGCCCGAGAAGCGAAATTACGGGAGGAAGATCGGGCCGATAAACTTCGGGTTCAGGAACGGTTAGAGCGAAAGGCACAACTTGCCGAAGCCAAGACTCTTCGGAGCGAAAAAGTGGCTGGGCGTGATAGAGAGATGTCAAATCTTGCTACGTCAGCCAGTCTCTTGAATACGATGCTCAGTCGTATCCCGTACGAACTCGACAATGATAATCTAAAGATCTACACCGGGCAGAACCTTGTCGAGTATCAGCAGGGTATGAAGGAACTCGATACAACGATTAACCAATATCGCAAGTTTGCCTTCAAACCGGCTACGCAAGCTCAAATGCGGGAGGCGGTAGATGCAACTTATGATCAGAGTAAGACTCCTGAGCAGAATAAAGCCGCCGCTGAGGAATACCTGAATGAGTCTTTCAATACCACAGGGAACCTTTAATGCCCACACTGGCTGAAATAATCTCCGCGAAGCAAGACGAAGCGAAGACTACTGAGACTTCTTTTCTCGATCAGTTGATCACTGAGAAAATGAAGCCTACTCCCCCAAAGATTACCACCCCTAAACCTACCCCAAGACCCACACAGGGTCCTCAACCTCCTGGACAAAAAGGCTACTGGGAAGCCATTGGGCATGGTCTCGCCTTGGGGACAACGGAGACTACAAGAGCCGTAGTCGCAGCCGGTCCACGGATCGGTAAGGATGCTCTCCAAGCGGCAGCGGTGGCGATGCCCGCTCTGGACCCATATGCGATTCCGAGATTGGCCCAAAAAGGGCTCAAACTCTGGGGTGTTCCTACCCCAGACCTACCCAAAGCTCCTTACGAGTATGTTACGGATTTAGCTGATTGGATAGGTTCTGATCGCGTTATCACCGAGAAACTTACCGAACTCAAAAAAGCCCATCCAGAGTGGACCCCGCAAAAACTCGAATCTGTTGGAGACATTCTCAAAAATCCTACCATCCTGGTTGAGCAACTTGCCGCGACTGCCCCGTATATGGCTGGGGCAATTGGGGCTACTCTCGCTGGCGGTCCTGGTCTCGCCTTCCAGTTTGCCTACGCTGTCGAAGGCCAAAATGCCTATGAAGAGGCTATCCGGACAGGGGCTACCAAGGAGCAAGCCGAGGCCCAGGCTCAGATCGTGGGGAGCATCAATGGTTTGATTGAAGCGTTTTCTGCCTCTCACGTCCTGAGTATCGCCAAGGCTGCCAAGCGACCTCTTATCGATATGCTTATCAAGAAGGCCACGAAGAAGGCTGCTCAACGAGGAGCCCTGGGTAAACTGGCCCGAGGAGTCCTTGGTCTGGTCGCTGCTGAGGCTGTCGAGGAGATGTCTCAGGGCACTACTGAAGAGCTCACCGCTCTTGGTATCCAAGGTCGAAATATTCAACCCGGTTTCATCAATCGACGCCTCATCGAGGGAACGATCGGAGCATCTGCGGGCCTCCTGTTCGGTGGCATGGCTAAGGGTGTGGCGAAAGCGACTGGTGCGGGGAAGCCCGCTATCAAGGATCAGGGGGCTCCCATTCGCAAGCCTACTCCCCCGTCTCCGGTCCCGATGCCAAAGACCGCCAAAGAAGCTGCAAATCTCCGCATAGACGATTGGGAAACATGGCGGGCCGATCAAGCTCGACAGATCCATGAATTACATCGATACGAAGAGGCTGGGTTACTAGAACCGGGCGAAACGAAACAGGTGACCGACCTCGTAGAACAAGCAGAAGTTATCCGGGCTGACACGGAGGCTGCCTACCGGGAGATACCCCGACCTGCTGAGACGATCAAGAAGGGCGATTTCGCAGCCACAGAAGCAGATCCTGCGTGGCGTCGGCGATTCCTCGATCGAGGACACGTCGCTGAGGATGAGGGCTTGTGGGAGCAGATCCCGGAAGATTTGACCTTCCGTGAGGGTCCGTCTCCGGTTTCATCTATCCAGGCACTCGCTGATGAAGAAGAGGCCCGGCGAATTCACAGTCAGATTCAACGGACTGAAGGACGCGGAGAACTCGGCCCCCAGGCTACGGAGATTACCGAACCCTTCCCCCTGAATGAAGACCTGATCCAGGAACAGCTTGAAGAGCAAGCCCCTGGGCCTGCCCTTGCGACGAAGGGAACCGTCCGGGACCCGGTACGTCGTCGTTGGACCGAGCGTGAGGCGACCAAGCCCGAAGGTCCGGAGGCTTACCCGTCGATCGAGGGACCACAGAAGAGCCCGGAGACCCAGGCTCGTGAAGCCGCGATCCCGGATATCCTCGGCGATCCTTCTCAATGGGGAAAGATCAAGACTACTCCTGGCGATATCTGGACTCGTACAGAAGCTGAGGAAGCCCAGCAACTCAAGGAAACCCTCAAGGGCAAACTCAAGCAAGCTCTCTTCGGGTTTGCCGGGGAAGAGACTGGGGCCAAGGCCCCTCTCGATGCCGTTGAGACGATGCAGCAGATGGTCCGTCTGGGGTACCTCTACGCCAAGGCAGGAGCTGGGAACTTCGCAGCCTGGGCCGAACGAATGATCGGCGAGTTTGGTCAGGGTATCAAACCTCATCTCCGTCCGATCTGGAATCAGATCCGGAATCTCCCTGCTCTCCCCCCGGAGGCGGAAACGGGGGTTGCGGAAGCTGTGATTAAGAGCCCCAGTTTCGTCGCTGATGAACAAAACCCAGAGTATACAACGGTTGGTGCCTTCCGAAAACCCGGATTAACCCGTCAAAAACGGACGACCAAGGACGCAGATGGAGTTGAATTCTCCTATGATGTGCAAAGTGTGGTAGACGCAGCAGGTCGCCTCGAACAACGAACTTATTACGGGATGAATCAAGAGGCAAAATCCCTAGATGAACTCAAATATAAAATATCCCAGATAGGGAAAGACGTTACAGAATCTCAGTACACCCCACCAGCTCTCACCACAGGAGAAGAGCCAGGAGTTGCAGAACCCACTCCCCAAGCTCCCCTCTTCGGCGACGAGACCGGGGCTGTTCCTCTCACCGGCTTGTGGAATAGCATCAAGGGGGTTGCCCGGAAGTTTATGACCTCGGCAGGGGATCTCCCCAAGGGTCCCTATGTCTACAAGGAAATACGGGATGCCCACCTTAAAGCTGAGGTAGTGCATTGCGAATTCCTGGCGAAGGCTTTTCAGCGGGCGACGATCAAGGCTTATGGATTCCGGGGGCCTAACGCGGAGCAGAGTCGGCTCATCTCGGCGGTTGGAAAAGGGGAGGCCGATCCCTCAGTACTCCCTGAGGTTCTCCAGGAGCCCCTCCACGTACTCCGGAACCACATCGACGTGCTCTCCGATAAGCTCCTCGCATCGGGGTTGATCCAGGGAGATCTCGTCTTAACCTTCGAGCAGAACAAAGGTCACTATCTCCACCGATCGTACAGGGCTTTCGATCCTGGTACGAAGTGGAAGAAACAAGTCTTGAAGACTCCCACCATCATCAATAATGCGATTGCCTATATCCGAGATATGCGACCGGACCTCTCGGAGAGTGAGGCTCTGGCGGAAGTTCATAGTATCCTGGACTCAGCCAACACCGCAGAGAATCCAGTAGCCTTCTTCTCGGAACGAGTACTCGGCCAGAAACGTCTCGATGTCCTGAAACGCCGGAAAGGATTAGACCCAGCGATCCGAGCTTTACTGGGTGAACACGAAGACTTCCTGACAAACTACTTGCGTACTGTGACTAGCATGACTCAGCTTCTCGCCAACCATAAGTTTCTCACCCAGGTTCGTGAAGAGGGACTAGGCAAGATCTTCTTCGAGGACAAGCCGCAAATGGCGGTTGATCCTTATAGTGGTAAGGAAGTGGTCGCCTACGACGTGAAGATCACCAACGAGAAGAACCCCTCGCTCACGCCTTTATCCGGGCTCTATACGACTCCGGAGATCAAGCAGGCATTTGAAGACGCGGTGACACCCGAGGAAGTGGGGAAGTATGTACGCTTCTACCTTAAATTCAACTCCCCTGTCAAATATGGTAAGACCGTGGGTTCGGCGATGACCCATGTTCGGAACTTCACTGGGAATATCATGTTCGCTGTACGCCAGGGACATTGGCGGTTGGGCAAAGCGGGAATCGCCACCCAGTCAGTCCTGAACAAGTTCCTCCTGCATCCAGGGTCCCCGGAGAATATCGCCTATATCGATGAGGCGATTCGTTACGGCGTCATGGAAGAGGGAGCTCGGGGCGGTGAGATTAAGGCCATCCTGGGGGACATCTCCAAGTATGACAGTATGGAGAAAGTTGCTGGTCTCCTGAATACCCGTGTCTTACAGAAAGCTCTTCATGGAGTCGCTGAGGCTTACGGGCTTGAGGATGCTTGGTGGAAACTCTACGCCTGGGAGAATGAAAAGGCCAGGTACCGGAAAGCTCACCCTGAATGGTCAGATGACCAGATCAAAAAACACACTGCTGATATTGTTCGGGACACCTACCCAACTTGGAGTAAGATTCCTCGATTCGTGAAAGGTCTTCGTAAGTGGCCCGTAATGGGAACCTTCGTAAGCTTCCGGGCTGAGTGTCTTCGTACTCGCTTCAAGACTCTCCAAATCATCAACCGGGAAGCACGAGACCCCAAGACCAAGGGGATCGCTGCCCAGCGTGTCGCGGGGATGGTCCTTGCTGAGGGTGCCCTTGCCACAACGATCGCCGGAGTCGGGCGATACCTCGCAGGTATTGATTGGGAAGATGACGAGATGCTTCGGCACTTTTTACCTTGGTGGTCAGCTCTCAGTTCGATTCTTTGGACAAAGAATGACGGAGAAGGCAATCTTACCTATATCGATGTTGGGTACACCGATCCCATGCAGGACATGCAAGACCCGATTCGAGCCTTCATGCAAGAAGGGGATCTTGATGATAAGTTCAAGACCGCGTTGTGGGATGCGACCCGACCTTATCTGGAAGAGGAGATACTTTTCAAAGCCTTAATCCAATCCTACGTCACCAATCAGACAGACACCGGAGCCCGTATTTCTAACCCTGAAGACTCAGATGTGAATCAACTCCAAGCTCGTATGGGGCACGTTGCTAAAGCCTTCGAGCCTGGGATCATGCGAGCGGGCCGGCGTGGGATCGAAGGCCAGCAAGAACGTCTCTACGGCAAGGGACCCGATACCTGGACAGAGTTTCAGGCCCAGGTAACGGGTATCCGGAGGCAGACCCTGGATCTCGGGAGAGCCCTCGGCTTCGCGGCCAAAGACCACAAAGAGGTGCTAAGAGATGCCACCCAGCTACTCTCGGTGCAGGCAGCGAGCAGTGATCCCAAGGCCACGGGCAAGATCGAGGATGCATTCTGGGCGATGGAGCGGGTCCGTCGCCAGCAAGCATTGAAGCTTTTTCAGATGTCACAGACTGCCAAACGCTTCGGGGTGAAGGAGGAACGTATACAGGAGATTCTCTCCGCCCAAAAGGTCGGGCGTAGTAATATCAAAGACTTAATGAATGGAATCTACCGGCCTTATCGCCTGCCCCAGGCTACCGCGAAGGCTATCAAGACTCGGGCTATGGCTGAAGGTACGACACCGGGGGGCCTCGGAGAGCTCTACAATCGATTCGATCTCATCGAACGGCTCTCCGTTGAGGCGACGGAAAAAGACATGGGGATCTTCAAGGGCCGCTTGTTGATCAAGACCAAACGACAGACACCAGCAACCCGAGGGATAAGACGATGAAAACCGATGAACACATCGAGCTACGTATTCGCCAGTTCTTCGATGGTTGGTTGGAGAAGGCGTACCCGAAATTGGTGGAGGCCCACGTTAATGCATGTCCTCATGGGAAGTGGATTACTAAAATGAGGATATTTCTCATGGCCTTGGCCCTGCTGATTGGATGTGGTACAGGATATTCGGCAAGAACCATTCTTGCTCAACTGTCACTTCAGGAAACATCACCCGCATCTGTTCAGCCGAAATCGGAGTTACCTGATTCCAACAGAACACACCGAGGGCCTGTGGCACCGTCCCCCGATGAGTGTGGTCCTGAAGAAGTCCAGCCATGTGAGTCTCTTGAGCCCCGTTGGTTAGTATAGTCCGATCGAGAATACCCCATAACCCCTCATTTTCCCACAAGAAAACCACTGAGGGATGAGAGACCCGTTTCAACTGAAGAGCCGTGAGCCGGAGGGTATCTCCTGGGTGGCACATTACGTAGAATGATCTCATGTCGTCTCTTCCAAAAATTTACTCAGCCAGTCTATCGTAGTGTACAGTCGTCCGACTCGCATCACCGATCGCAGTTTCACAGGGTTTCCTTTCCGGTGTGGTCGCAGCCCCCGAGTCATCCAGTTACGTATAGTTTGGCGAGTAACCCGGATATCGAGTTCTTGGAGATACCCTAAGACTGTACGGATTGAGAGATACATTTTGATCTCCTTGCATCTGCTATGATAGGGATGTCCCCATCATAGATATTCCACTCCCGTCCGAGTTGCCCTACCCAATACTGCCAGGGAGTCGGTTCATTATGGGGGTACCTGTACACCCGGTGCTCCAAGTTAGGGGAATCAGCAACCCGCATAGCTACCCGGAATTCCGACCCGTACCGGGTCTTCACCTCCACGAGCCAACCCGGTTTGTGGCTCGGGAGCAACTGACTAAAGCCCCCGAGCACAACAAGCCGAGCCAGTGGATCGCACATCGCCCGTGCAACTGTGGGGTCATCCAGGGCCATCTCGCCGATTCGTCGTAAGAACTCGACGCGAAGACCACCACGGAAATGTCGGGGGTAACCGATCATTCGACGTGTAACCCCACCAGTTTGAGCAGGCCGACTACTCGATCCACGAACTTCCGAACAGTAGTGACAACCTCATCGTCCTTGGGGGTATCGGTCAGCTTCGAGATGAGCGTCCCGACCGTGAGCAGCGTCCGGGCCGACAGCACGACGGCCCCGGCGATCGCCACCACGTCCACCCAATGTACCTGTAGCCACTCCATGAGACCTTCCTTTCTAGCGGCTGATCACGCCTGCGGCAGCAAGACCAGACGCGATGAGATCGAGTACCTGGACAAGCACAGTGGTCTCGATCATTCCACTGAGCCATTGACG
>CAZTKW010000067.1:0-2628 GCA_964614315.1 uncultured Pirellulales bacterium | reverse complement strand
TCGGCGGCGACGTCAGGGGCGAGGTCGGCCTTGTTGAACACGAGGAGTTCGGGCGACTCCCGAAGATCCTTGGAAGCCGTTGCCGTCCGAGATGGGATGAGTTTGGCTGCCTCATCCATCGCTCCGTGACCCACCGGGGCACCCCCGATGAGAAGGGCCACCTGCTCCACGAAGTCAGAAGCAGCGTTCGCCGCAGCGGTTGCCTGAGCTGCGTTTGAGGGAACTTCAACCTCGACCTTATCCTCATCCCTATCTTCAGCCTCAGATGCGATTGCTGCCTCAGCTGCATCCTGAGTCCCAGTCTCGTAGCTCGGAACGGGTACAGGCTCGGTTACCGTGGGGGCAACATCATCACCCGTGAGGTCTTTCCGCATTTCAGGGTCTATGGTCATATCCAAATCTCCTTACTTTTCTAAGAGCCGCTGTCGAAGCGACTCCGCATAATGGACAGCTTCGGTTTCCCAGCCCAAGCGTAACTGCGAGAGCTGTCGAAGCTGGTCAGTGGTCTCCATCATCGCCTTGAGGGTACCGATGAGATTCTCATAACGAGTAGCTTCAACCTTTTTAGATGCTTCTAGCTTATCCAGGAGACCGATGAACTTGGTTGTCTGGGCGGCGATCGCCTTTGCCTCGCCCCCTGCCGCGACCAGATCAGTGGCGAACGCACCGATCAAGACGTTTCGTGCAACGAGTACCCGCTTTACATCGTCAGCATGATATTCTTCGAGTCCGACTTGGATCTCCTGTACACCCTGGTCCAGGACATCGTAGCCCCGCAGAGACGCAGACGTACCGGCACACCCGGCACAAAGGGCCACGCACAACAACAGCACAAGCAGTGTCCTCATCTTAGATCCTCCCACTGAGTTCGCCGGTTCCCGGCCTGAACTTCACCCATGCCGCACCGAGCGAGACGGGTTCATAACCTTTCTGTTCTCCATACGTTGTGACATCCTGGGCGTAGGTTTTCAGGTAAGACCCACTGATCACGCCAATCTTTGTGGTATTCTCAATATGATCGCAGGCATCATTCGCACCGAGAGGAGTAATCCTCGCTCCCAGGTCGTCATGGACATGCCCGATCATATAAATGTCAGCCTCGAAGTACCGCATGAATCGAACCAAACGATTGATCTTTCCCCCTTTGGTCTGAGCAGCCCCGGCCCCGTGGTGACAGAAGACCCGTTTCCGTATCTCTCGGTCGGGTCGGATCTTCTCTGGAGCTTGCCACAAGAGCTTAGGCTTCGTCTTCCCCGATCGACGGACAAAGTGTACGTCCATCAGGCAGGAATAGCCGAGGTTGAGATCATGGTCCGGGTCCAGGAGTGTACAGAGATCGCCGAACAGATTCTGCTGCTGAGTACGGCGAGCGTATTGGCGTTCATGGTTGCCTTCGATGAGTCCCAGGCACTTGTGTTGAATCGGGAGGAGTTCCTTTCCAATGGAGGTATAAGCAACCTTCCCAAGTTTCCCCAGGTCCTTAACCGCAACCCAGTCGGCGACGGCATCGGGATCAAATCGAGAGGTATCGGTGTATCCGATAAACTCCGCGTAGTCCCCGCCCCCGATCCAAAAGTGATTGGGGTCATCGAAGATTTCCTGAATCGCTTTACGTACCCCTTTCTCATAGCATGCTGCGGCCATCCAGTGAAGATCAGAGAAGTACGTAAGTTTGATCTCTGCATCTGGGTCCGTGTAGGTGATCCATCGTTTACCTGCGGCTCTCATTGTAGAGCTCCTTCTGATTTCTGAGACCATCGAGGACCTGTTCCAATGAGGTACATACCTCAGTGAAAGCTTTTAAGAAGAGGTGATCAACAAGGTTCGCTCCGGTTCCATCGAGGAAGAAAACTGGGGTCCCCCGCTCCACGGCCATACCAATCTCCATGAAAGAACCGATAGACTGACGCTCAGGAAGGTACGGAAAGTGAACGAAAAGGGCTTGGGCCTTATGGATATCCATTTGGTCTCGGAACCCTAATCCAGGATTACAGAGTTTCCCTTCGAGAGATAGGCCAAGGTTGCCGATGTCCTCGATCGCTTTACCCCGGAGAGGGTTTAAGGTGACGATCCCGTGGGTATTGAGCTGCTCAGTGGCGTAATCTCGCCACCCGTAATCGATCTCTGCCCCGCTAATCGGGCCACACAGGTACACCGTAAAGGGACGATATTCACAATTGTAACAGTCCCCATGAGACGGGGAATTAAGGGTATCCTGACAGGCGAGGATATTATCACATTCCAGGCGTAGAGTGTCAGTAAACATATTCCGAATTATTCCCTGGTGCGGACAAGCTGTTTCCACTTTATCACATCGAAATTTGTCCAGGGTCTTCTCTACCATTGGAAGAAGACCTGGGACCGACTCTTTTAAATACTCCGGCATATCAAGGAGAGTTCTCGGTAGAATACCCTGCTCGACCATGCGACGGGTATCCATAAAGAAGAGCAGATTACACAGGGCTTGGGCCTCGTGGTCCTCGTCGGTCTTCCCCTCGGCGATCGCCCACAAGTGCCGGTGGAGACTGTCCCAATGCACCCGGAGGGGCATTCCCTTGGCCCAGTTGTCCTCCCCGTAGTGCTCGACAGCTTCAGTCATTACTGCCGCCGCTCGTCTGAGAGGGTGGA
>CAZTKW010000066.1:0-11281 GCA_964614315.1 uncultured Pirellulales bacterium | reverse complement strand
CGACGAAGAGATCAGAGATTTTCTGGTTGTCAGTATCAAAGGTGTGGACGGGGTAGAGGGAAACGAGATGCGAGGAGAGCTGAAGAAGAAGGGCGTCAAGTTGTATGTGGTTAAGAATTCCCTTTTCCGGCAGGCTCTTCGTAATTGCCAAATGGAACCGGCGGCGGGCTTGTTCAGCGGCACTTGTACAATTGCTTACGGCGGTGACAGTATTGTTGATGTTGCCAAGGAGTTGGTCGACTGGAGTAAGAAGATTCCACTTATAGAGGTCAAAGGCGCGTTTCTGGAAGGTGAGTCATTGGAGAGCCAAGCGGCGGAGTCTCTTTCAAAGATGCCTACGCGTACAGAATTGCAGGGTGCAATTATAATGCTGGCGCAGTCTCCTGCAAGTTGTTTGGCCGGCGGTATTGGCGGTCCGGCGGGGATAATAGCAGGCTGCATAAAAGCAATCGCAGAAAAGGCTGAGAAACAGGCGGCCTAAAGAATAGATTATTATCAGTTGCTTGTATGGCTGTCCCTTTAATGGGTTAAACGAAACGGTGTAGTTTCGGGTTCTTGATTTTGTGTATAATCACAAAGTGGGTTCCTTCGGCTACCATCAGGCAATAGCTAACAGGAGTTAATAGCAATGGCAGAAGAAAAAGCAAAGAAAACAGAAGCGGCTGAAGAGCCCAAAGAGGCCCCACAAGCTAAAGGGGGCGAGGAGCCCAAAGAGGCTCCGAAAGCTAAAGAGGCCAAGGAACCCAAAGAGGCTCCGAAAGCTAAAGAAGCCAAGGCGTCCAAAGAAGCACCGAAAGCTAAAGAAGCAAAAGAAGTATCTGAAGTGAAAGATTCCAAGAAATGGAGTAATGATACCAAGAAGCTCGGTGACAAGATAGTTGGCCTGACATTGATGCAGGCCAAAGAGCTTGGCGATTATCTGAAAGAGGAATATGGTATTGAACCTTCAGGAGGCGGGGCTGTTATGGTAGCAGGTCCAGCAGCAGCTGGAGGAGCCGAGGAGGTAGAAGAAAAAACTACGTTTAATGTAGTTCTGAAGTCTTTTGGCGAGAAGAAGATTCAGGTAATCAAAGAGGTAAGAGCGTTGACCGGACTTGGCCTGAAGGAAGCGAAGGACCTTGTTGAGGGAGTTCCCAATCCGGTGAAAGAAGGCTTAAGCAAAGAAGAGGCCGAGACTGTTCAGAAGCAGCTTGAAGCTGCCGGTGCGACAGTTGAATTAACATAAAAAGAATTCCGTATTTTTGGGACTGAATGCTATACGCTGTCGGCTAATTTAGGAGTGTGAAATGGGTTTAGAGACCTTTCGCAATTTTGGACGAGCCCGGGAATCCGTTGAAATACCGGATCTTGTGGCGATACAGAAAGAAAGTTACGAGCGTTTTTTGCAAAATGACACTGTTCCTACGAAAAGGAAGAGCTCTGGATTAGAGGGCCTTTTTCGAGAGATATTCCCCATTGAAAGCTACGATAAGAGTATGTGTCTTGAATATCTCTACTATGAACTTGAACAGCCACGTTATATGCTTACACAGTGTCGTCAGCTTCGTTTAACTTATGGTTATCCGTTGAAGATTTGTTGCCGGCTTCGCCGAAAAGAAGGAGAAGATTTAACTGAGCAGTTAATATACCTTGGCGAGATACCGATTATGATAGGCGGCGGAGAGTTTGTGATTCACGGTGCCGAGCGAGTGATTGTGAGCCAGCTTCACCGCAGCCCTGGGGTTGATTTTGTTATCGACAGCAAAGAAGGTGATAGAATTCTGCACGGAGGCAGAATCATACCCGAGAGAGGGAGTTGGATAGAGATAAGTGTTACCAAGAAAGACATTTTGACAGTCAAAATCGACCAGTCCAGCAAGATGCCAGCGACAATTTTTCTTCGTGCGATAACTCCGGAGTTCAGCAGTACCGAGACTATCATACGTTTCTTTTATCCTACAAAAATCACGACGATGGATAAATTGACTCCTAATATGTGGGCTGTAGAACCGATTGTAGATATAGATACAGGTGAAGTCATAGTAAAAGTAGGCACACAAATCGGGGATAGACTTCATCTTGTTCAAAGCGGCAATCTTTCGACGGGGGAAGCTGCCTCCAAGAGGGTATTTGAGCCTAAAGAAGTTGTTGAAGCTGTTTTGAAATATCGAGATAAAGAAAAGCTGGTTAAATGGTTTGATGTGTCGGACAGAGAAGTTCGTTCACTTTTGAAGAAAGAACCATTGGCTATTGTTGTTGCCGCCTTGTGTATGGACCAGACAGAGGATCCTTATCGTGAAGCCCTGAACCTGAAGAACGGTCTTGGCAGTTTAGATGTGGAGGATATTGCCGGGCAAGAAGTCAAAGAGGTCAGGAAACATCTTAGCTGCCCAAGCGCACTTAGTACGGCGAAAGCGATAATTGCATTTTGTAAAGAGCTAATGGAAAGTTACGAAGGGCGGGTAGAAGCATTTTGGGAGAAGAGAAGTTCAGAAGAAGTAACAAAGCAGTTCGGTGGTATTTCCTCAGTCGGACCCAAGGTAAAATCTTCCCTGGTGAAACTGCTGCAGAGCAAAAGTGAAGTGTTGCCTTATTTTGAAGGTTTTTCCGATGCGGGCGACATTGATATTTTGGTGAATGTTCACATCTGTCGTATGGCGGCCAGACTCGGTCTAATCAGCAACCTGAAGACAAGGATGGGTATTCTTGACAGGCTTAAAGAAGGTAGAGAGCCCACCAAGATACAAAAGGAAGCGGTACAGGAGGTGGTCAAACAGTTATACCCGGAAGGCCCGTGGGAGTTAGAAGCACCATTGTCAAAAATAGGTGAAGAACTGTGCAGGCAAGAAGAGCCCGATTGTGAGAAGTGTCCCTTAAAGCAGTTGTGTTTGAAATTAGGCCTGGCAGTTCGTCGTCAGGCTAAAGTCACCAAAAACACCGACAAGATAGAAGTTATTGAGCAGGTGCGCGACTCATTGATTCTGAATACTCTTGCAGAAGACGATTGCCAAAATCATGAACAGGCTTTGCTAAAATTCTATATGCGGTTAAGGCCTGGGAATCCGCCTAATGAGGAAAAAGCGAGGGCATTTTTTAAAGAGAAGTTTTTTGATATTAACCGCTATCGTCTGGGCAAAGTAGGCAGGTTCAGGTTGAATCGGAAGTTCGAGCAGTTGGTTGATGAAAATGAGATGACCCTTCGTCCAGAAGATTTTCTCAATACAATGAAATACATAATGGCTTTGCGCACCATTGAAGGCGAGATTGATGATATCGACCATTTGGGTAATAGAAGGCTTCGTACAATCGATGAACTTGCCGGCGATGAAATCAGAAAAGGCCTTCTGAAACTTCGCAAAACCGTTCAGGAACGGATGGGATTGAAGCGCGAAATTGATGATTCGCTTCGCATAGCCGACCTGGTAAATTCCAAGAGCGTATCGAGCAGTATTAACTATTTCTTCGGTCGCGGAGAGTTAAGCCAGATAGTCGACCAGACTAACTCTTTAAGCCAGTTGACACACGAGCGGCGCTTATCGGCTCTTGGTCCGGGGGGCTTGAACAGGAGAAGAGCAGGGTTTGAAGTTCGTGATGTTCATATCAGCCATTACGGCAGAATCTGTCCTATTGAGACACCGGAAGGAACGAATATCGGGCTTATAGCTTCACTGGCGATATTTTCATCGGTTGATGAATACGGTTTTCTGCTTACTCCTTACCGCAAGGTGGAGAACGGAAAGGTTACGGAGAAGGTTGATTATTTGCGTGCCGATGAGGAAATGAAGGTGATATTTGCTCCGCCGAGTATTATTGACCCGGAAAAGAACAGACTCTATCCTGGGATGGTGTTGGCGAGGAAAAGCGGTGAGCTGGCGCAAGTTTCGAGCGATGAAATCAGCTATGTTGATGTTTCTCCGAAACAGATTGTCGGTATATCAGCGTCGCTTATTCCATTTTTGGAGCACGATGACGCAAACCGAGCTTTGATGGGTTCTAATATGCAGCGCCAGGCTGTTCCACTTCTTGAGACGGAAGTGCCTCTGGTCGGTACAGGTATGGAAAAAGTGGTCGGCCAGAATTCGAGTATGGTTGTTCGTGCTCAAAACGCCGGTGTTGTTACCGAGGTTGACGCCACGAGGATAGTCATAAACCAAACGGACGAATATATACTGGCCAAATTTGTAGGATTGAACGAAAGGACGTGTCTTAATCAAAAGCCCGTAGTGCAACTCGGCGAAAAGGTAACAAAAAATCAGGTCATAGCAGACGGGGGAGGAACTGAGAACGGAGTGCTGTCCTTAGGTAAAAATATTCTTGTAGGGTTTGTTTCTTTTGACGGCTTTAACTTTGAGGACGCGATTATTGTCAGTGAAAGACTTGTTAAGGACGACAGTTTCACAAGCATTCATATCGATGAATTTACGGCAGAGGTTCGTGAGACCCGGCTTGGGAAGGAAGAATTTACCTGTGATATTCCCAATGTCAGTGAAAAGGCCCTTCGCAACCTCGATGAAAACGGGATAGTCCGTGAAGGTACTCGAGTATGTCCCGGTGACATTCTGGTTGGCAAGGTTGTTCCGAAGGGCAAAACCGAACTGACACCTGAGGAAAAACTTCTACATGCCATATTCGGCAGAGCTGGGGAAGATGTCAAAAATGATTCGCTTGAACTTCCAAGCGGCTATGAGGGCGTGGTGATAAAAACAGAGAGTTTCACGAGGCGTGGAGCAGGGGGCGAGGAACAGAAAAAGGCCCTCAAGGCCCAGATGAAAGAATATGAAGAGCAGATAGGGGCCAAAGAATGTATGATATTCCGCCAAATGATAGATGCTATCCACAAGAAGCATGAAGTCAGGATAGTCGATACGTCCACTCGCCAGAAAGTCGGCAGCAGTGACGATGACGAAGTTATTTACGAGCAGATTGAGAACTTTGATATTAAGTGGGTAAGTCCGGCCTCGTCTCGCGAAGATGTACAGAAAATCTGTGATAAGTACTGGCTTAAAATTACCGAGCTGGAGGAGCAAAAAAAGCGCAGGATTGAGACATTGAAACACGGCGATGAACTTCCGAGCGGCGTGCTGCAAATGGTAAAAGTTTACGTTGCGGCTAAAAGGATATTATCTATCGGCGATAAAATGGCTGGTCGGCACGGTAATAAGGGTGTTATTGCGAAGATTATGCCCGAGGAGGACATGCCGTTCATCAAGGACGGCACGCCTCTTGACATATTGCTGAATCCTCTCGGCGTCCCGAGCCGAATGAATGTCGGTCAGATTCTGGAGACACATCTCGGCTGGGCGGCAAAGGTGCTTGGCTTTAACGCCATTACACCGGTATTTGACGGGGCTAACGAGGAAGACATCCAAAAGCTTACAATCGAGGCAAATGAGGTTGTGAACAAGCAGATAGCCGAACTTGAAGAGGAGAAAAAGGTTCCTCCGAGTGACGGTATTTTTGTGAATGTTCCCGAGACGCTGAAGACTCAATTATACGACGGGCGAACGGGAGAGCCGTTTGACCAGAAAGCAACCATCGGATATATCTATATGATGAAGCTGCATCATCTTGTAGACGACAAGATTCACGCCCGGGCGACCGGCCCTTACAGTTTGATTACTCAACAGCCTTTAGGCGGCAAGGCTAGGACCGGAGGACAAAGATTCGGGGAAATGGAAGTCTGGGCTCTGGAAGGTTATGGAGCGGCCTATACATTGCAGGAGATGCTGACTGTAAAAAGCGATGATGTGGAGGGGCGAACAAAAATCTACGAGTCAATGGTCAAAGGGCAAAACACTCTCGAAGCAGGCACACCGCTATCTTTTGATGTGTTGTGCAACGAAATAAGGGGATTAGGATTGAATATTCAACTTGAAAAGAAACGACTTGGCGGCACTGTATTGTGAGATATGGTAAAGTTTATATTTTTTCGGCTAATTAGTTTAAGGAGCTGACCTTAAATGTTAGGAAATATTTACGATAGGATTAATGATTACGGTTCGGTCAAGATTAGTCTTGCCAGTCCCAACGATATTCGCAGCTGGTCTTTTGGGGAAGTTCGCAAGCCTGAGACAATTAACTACCGTACTTATCGTCCGGAGAAAGACGGCTTATTTTGTGAACGCATATTCGGTCCAGAGCGGGATTGGGAATGTGCCTGCGGCAAGTATAAAGGCACCAAGTTCAAGGGGATAATCTGTGACCGCTGCGGGGTGAAAGTTACCCATAGTCGAGTTCGGCGCAAACGTATGGGTCATATTAACCTTGCAGCTCCCTGTGTTCATATCTGGTTTTTTAAGTCAATCCCGAATCATCTGGGGACTCTTTTGGCGATGAAGACGGCGGACCTTGAGAAAATCATTTACTTTCAGGATTATGTTGTTATAGAGGCCGGGCAAAGTAAATTAAAGAGGGGACAGCTTTTGAGCGAAGATGAAAGCCGAGAAGCGGCAATCAAATATGGAGCGGAATTCAGGTCAGAAATGGGCGCCGAAGCTATTAAGATGATGCTGGAAAAGCTTGACCTGGATGAGTTGGGGACAAAGCTGAGAGCAGAGTTGATAAAAACAACAAGCAAGCAGAGAGTAAAAGACCTGACGAAAAGAATAAAAGCAGTCAACGCCATCAAAAGCAGCAACAATAAAGCTCAGTGGATGGTCCTCGATGTGGTACCGGTAATACCGCCGGATTTGCGGCCGTTGGTGCTGCTGGAAAGCGGTAATTTCGCAACCAGCGACTTAAATGACCTGTACAGACGCATTATCAATCGAAACAACAGATTGAAAAAACTGATGGACCTAAATGCACCAGAGGTAATTATACGAAACGAGAAAAGAATGCTTCAGCAGGCAGTTGATGCATTGCTTGACAACAGTAGATGCAGAAGGCCGGTTCTCGGCAGTAATAACAGGCCGTTGAAAAGTCTCAGCGATATGATTAAGGGAAAGCAGGGACGATTCCGTGAGAACCTGCTCGGTAAACGAGTGGATTACTCAGCGAGGTCGGTAATAGTGGTTGGGCCGAATTTGAAACTGCATCAATGCGGTCTTCCCAAAAAGATAGCTCTGGAGCTGTATCAACCCTTCATTATTCGCAAACTTAAACAGCAAGGTCTTGCCGATACGATAAAAAGTGCCAAGCGCATGATAGAGCGACACGACGAGCAGATATGGGATATCCTTGAAGAAGTTATTCATCAGCATCCTGTATTGCTTAATCGTGCACCTACACTTCATCGAATGGGGGTTCAGGCTTTTGAGCCGACGCTGGTGGAAGGTAATGCAATTATGTTGCATCCGCTGGCGTGTAAGGGATTTAATGCGGACTTTGACGGAGACCAAATGGCGGTGCATCTGCCTTTGAGCATTGAAGCCCAGGCAGAAACACACTCTTTGATGATGACGACGAGTAATATTTTTTCACCTTCCAACGGCACTCCGATGGTTGGCCCGTCCCAGGATATGGTAATGGGCAACTATTATTTGACTTATATGGACCCGATAGGTGAGGACACCGGGATGGTTTTTAAGGATGCTTTCGAAGCAATAATGGCATACGAGTCGGGTACGATAAGTTTGCATGACAAGATTAAAGTTCGTATTAACAGAGCTATAGAAGATGACCGGCAACGAATAACAGACATCGAAAAAGGGGGAGGGAAGATAATTGAAACGACGGTCGGCAGGTGCATGTTTAACGAGATCTTATCAGAGAAGATGCCGTTTTACAATATGACGATGTCGGGAAAGAAATTGAGCCAGGCGATAAGCGATTGTTTCCAGTACGCTGGCAGCGCCGAAACAGTCGACTTGCTTGATAGAATAAAAGATATGGGTTTCCGATATGCGACTCTTGCAGGATTGAGTTTTGGACTTATGGATTTGAAAATACCCAAGAGGAAACAGGATATTATCGAAGAGACAGAAAAGCGTGTCAGAAAGATTCATAAGAACTATCAGGCGGGAGTTTTGACAGAAGGAGAAAGATATAATCAGGTTATCGATGCCTGGACGAGTGCCCGCGTAGCGGTTACCAATGAAATGATGCGAGGACTTAAGGATGATACTAAAGATGACGGCACGCCGTATCTGAATCCGATTTACCTTATGAGCGATTCAGGTGCGCGTGGCAGTGTTGACCAGATTCAGCAGCTTGCAGGTATGCGAGCATTAATGGCCAAGCCCGGTGGAGAGATTATCGAAACCCCGATTAAAGCGAATTTCCGTGAGGGCTTGAGTGTTCTTGAGTATTTTAGTTCTACTCACGGTGCGCGTAAGGGTCTTGCAGATACGGCATTGAAGACGGCCAATTCGGGTTATCTTACTCGTAAGCTGATAGACGTTGCACAAAATGTGATTGCCTCTGAGCATGACTGTGGTACGTTACAGGGCATTACGAAAAATACAGCCGGCGGCGAGCAAATTGGGGTATCGCTTTCTGAACTGATTATCGGCCGAACCGCCCGGGATAATATCCGAAACCCGATTACCGACGAGATGGTCGTTCATGAGAACGAGGTTATAACACCTGAGGCGGCGACAGAAATTGAAGCATTAGGCCTGGATGCCATCAGAGTAAGGAGCCCCTTAACGTGCGACAGTTCTTATGGTATTTGCGCGAAGTGTTATGGCTGGGATTTAAGCACGGCACGTCTTGTCGAAGAAGGTCTGGCGGTTGGTATAATCGCGGCCCAGTCGATCGGTGAGCCCGGGACTCAGTTGACACTGCGAACATTCCATACCGGTGGTATCGCTTCAAGGGCTATTCTTGAGCGTGAGCAAGCCGCTACACAGGTGGGCCTCGTTCAGTATCGAGATATAAATGCGGTTACTCTAAAGCGGGACGACGGCACCGAACAGACAATCGCACTTAAGCGCAATGGTGAAATAGCCATTCTTGACGAGAAGAATCGCGAACTGGATAAATTCAAGGTTCCCTACGGGGCCATAGTTCTTGTCGATGACAGCCAAAAAGTCAAAGCAACAGATATGTTGTTCAGGTGGGACCCACACCGTACCCCGATTTTAGCTGAAGTTCAGGGTCTTATTCGGTTCGTAGATATCCTTGAAGGTGAAACAATACGAGTTGAAGAAGAACGGAAAGGACAGGTCAGCAAGCCTGTGGTAATAGAGCATAAAGGAGATAAGCATCCTCAGATTATCATAGAAGATTCGGAAGGCAAAATCCTTGACGTTCACTATTTACCTGCAGGAGCGAGGATAGAGGTTGTTGAAGGTGAGCAAGTTCATGCAGGCCAGTTGCTCGCTCATCAGCCCCGAGCTACCGGTGGTACTCAGGATATCACAGGTGGTTTGCCGAGGGTTACGGAAGTTTTTGAGGCCCGCAAACCTAAAGACCCTGCTGCAATGGCAGAGATTAGCGGTCGTGTTGAGCTTAGAAGCGATAAGCGCAAGGGCAAAATGACGATTATAGTCCGCAGCGAAAGTGGTATGGAGAAAGAACACCACGTTCCACGAGACAGACACCTTAATGTTCATACCGGAGATATGGCGGCCCCCTGGTTCCCCACGATATTCTGCGTATTAAGGGTGAAGAGGCTCTACAAAGATACTTAATCTCTGAGATCCAAAATGTGTACCGTTCACAAAATGTTGTTATCAACGACAAACATATTGAGATTATCAGTGCTCAAATGATGCGAAAGATTGAGATTGAATCAGTTGGAGACAGTTCATTTCTACCGAGTGAAATAGTTGATAAGTTCGTATTCAGAAAAGAGAATGAGAGATTGGCCCGTAGTATCAAGATTAGCAAAGTCGGAGATGCGACTGATTTGGAAGAGGGAGACGTTATCGACAAGGAAGAACTTGCCAAAATCAATGAAAAAGTTGAAATGATAGGCGGAGTGTCGGCAAAAGGGAGAAAACCAAAACCCGCAACTGCCAAGACATTGCTTTTGGGTATAACGAAAGCTTCACTTGGTTCGGAGAGCTTTATTTCAGCGGCCAGTTTCCAGCAAACAACAAAAGTCTTGACTGAGGCATCTTTGTCTGGTAAAGTAGATGAACTTCGTGGTTTGAAAGAAAACGTTATACTTGGGCATCTAATACCTGCTGGTACGGCTTTTAAGCCGTATCTGGATATGAGAATCAAGCATCTTGTAGAGGCACCACTGCCGAAGGAATTTAGAGAAGTTGAAGAAATTAAAGAGACCAAAGAGGCGGAAGCGAAAGCAGAGGCCGCTATTAAGGAAGCTTTGGGAATCAATTTGAAAAACTGAGATTGGAAATAAACTATGCCTACTATAAACCAGTTAATTAGACATCCGAGAGCAAAATCAAAGGGAAGAAAACGTGTGTCTGAAATTAGCGGCTCGCCCCAGAAGAGAGGCGTTTGTCTGATAGTACGCACTCAAACGCCCAAGAAGCCGAACTCGGCTCTTCGGAAAATCGCCCGTGTCAGACTGACCAATGGCAAGGAGGTTACGGCTTATATCCCTGGGATTGACCACAACCTTCAGGAGCACAGCACAGTTTTGGCCCGTGGCGGTCGAGTGAGAGACTTGCCGGGTGTTCGTTACCATATTATTCGCGGAGTCCTTGATTGTGCCGGTGTTGAGAGTCGCAAACAGGGTCGAAGTAAGTATGGAGCTAAAAAAGCGAAATAGTTTGTAGTTTATCGATGAGCTATCAAATGATAGAGGAAAAATAATGGCGAAGAAATTTACTGCTTCAAATCAGCAATTAAAGCCGGATCCTGTATACAACAACAATCTGGTTTCAAAGTTTATCAACTGTTTGATGCTTGACGGCAAGAAAAGTGTCGCCCAGCGGGTTTTTTACGATGCTATGGCTGTTATATCCAAGAATATAAAGGATACTTCGCCGCTTGAAGTATTTGAGAAGGCGATAAATAATACCAAACCGTTGATAGAAGTGCGCAGCAAACGTGTTGGCGGCGCGAGTTATCAGGTGCCGATGCAGGTAAATTCAAAACGTCAGCAATCGCTTGCTTTCCGATGGATACTACAGTCAGCCAGAAGCAAGAAAGGCAAGCCCATGAGCGAGCGTTTAGCTGCCGAACTGATGGATGCCTATAATGAACGAGGGGGTGCAATGACCGTTCGTGAGAATATCCACAGGATGGCAGAGGCAAATAAGGCGTTTGCGCATTTTGCCTGGTAATAGTTAGTCGCTTTTAACTGCCACGGAATATTTAGGAGATAACCGTGGCAGTTTTTTTATTCACAACACGATGTGATATACGATATATGAGAGATGGCGAATACGTTGCACAAAATACGTAATATAGGAATTATGGCGCATATCGATGCCGGTAAGAC
>CAZTKW010000065.1:8857-11333 GCA_964614315.1 uncultured Pirellulales bacterium | reverse complement strand
AATGGCAGCTGCATTGCTAAGAAAAGCTCTTTCAGTTTTTCGGTGACCGCTTCCAGTTTAGAGGTTCTCGAACCTTTGACCAATATTATATCGTAATCTTTTATAAATTCTTTGAGATTATTGCAAGCTGAAAGAGTGTCTTTGAAACATTTTGTTTGCAAAATATATTTGGCTGTACTTTTCGCTCTCTCAGCCGCAATTGTTGCTGATTCGCCCACCGCCAGAACCACCTCAACTTTAGCCTCTGCGATACGCTCGCCCAATTCGCCATGAAGTTCTTCGCTTTGTCCGCCCAATTCGGCCATATCGCCGCATATAAAAACACGTCGCCGCTTCTCGCCTTCTTTTTGATTGACAAGTATCTCCAGTGCGTTTTGCATTGACGCCGGGTTGGCGTTATAGCAATCATTTAATACCGTCAGCGTTCCGATTTCCATCACTTGCGCCCGCATCGTAATTCCGGGATAGTCACGCAGCCCTTTTAAATCTTGAATAAAATCGTCGATACTTATTCCGAATCGGCTGCAAACTGCCCAGGCGGCAAGCGCATTTTCTACATTGCCTCCACCGGCCAAAGGCAAAGTGATTTCATTTCCCTCGATAGTGAACCTGCTTTCTGAACCGGTACAGACAATGTCTTCTCCTCGTATATCACAGTCTTTCGACCTGCCGAAAGTGGTAAATGCCACCCCTTTGCACCGGCTGCCCTCGAGAAGCCGCTCAAAGTCTCCGTTGATTATGAAAACACCTCCCTGCCGCAGGCCTTCCGATATGGATAGCTTTTCCTCGGTTATCGTTTCGAGGTTGCCGAAACCGGAAAGATGCGACGGATAAACATTGGTTACAACCGCTATGTCCGGCTGAACTATTCCTGTCAGGTAAGCTATCTCACCGGGATAGTTGCTGCCGAGTTCGGCGATTATAATTTCATCATCCGCCTCAGCCCCTAAAAGTGTCAGTGGAAGGCCGATATTGTTATTGAAATTTTTCGGCGATTGATGCACGCTGAAATGTTGACTTAAAACCTGGTGCACAATTTGCCTTGTTGTCGTTTTGCCTACAGAGCCGGTTATTGCCGCCACCTTGAAATTCATCCGCCGACGATACTCTCTTGCTAAATCACCTAAAGCTTTTATGGTATCATTGACCCTGAGAATACAATCGCCGGTGAATTTCTCATCTCTGCTGACTACGGCGCAAACCGCGCCATTGACAAAGGCGTCACATAAGTAGTCATGGCCGTCAAAATTATCGCCGGAAATGGCAAAGAAGCAATCACCCGCTTTGACGTTTCGTGAGTCCGTGCTTACGCCCGTAAAAAAAACGCTGCTGTCAATATCTTTTTCACAATGTGCTTCTGTTATCCCAGCCAGCTCTGTAATTAAAAAGGCCTTCATTTTTTTCTTTAATCCTTGCATTTCAGCGCTTGTTTAATAATCGGCCTTATCTGCTCGGTCCATAATTTATAACCTTCTTTGTTAAGGTGCAATTGGTCTGCTTTGAATAGTTCCGATTTTGGTCTGCCGTCGTCGCCAAGCAGCGGAGTTGCCGAATCGAAATAAAACAGGTTTTCGTCATCGGCAGAAAAGTCTTTTATCAGCATATTGGCTTCTTTCATTTCACCCCAGAGCTTCCACCGGCTAAGACTTGGTTTAATCCCTATGAATATTATGGGCGTTTGAGGTATTTTCTTATGTGTTGCCTTGACAAACTTCTTGTAATCTTCGAATACACGTTGTGCGGTTTTACCTCCTGCGATATCGTTATCACCGGCGTAAAACACTATCGCTTTTGGCTTATAAGGGAAAACAATCCTGTCTGCAAAGTAACTAACCTCTGCAATTTGTGAGCCTCCGAACCCGCGATTGATAACTTTTAGCTCGGGAAAATAGTCGCGGGTTTTCCACATCACAATACTTGAGCTGCCCACAAAAAGTACCGCATCGTCGGGATAAGAATTCTTACTGTCCCACTGTTCGAAAGTATGGATGTTTTTTTCCCAATGTTCATAAGTCTCCTGCCCGGAAGAAAAACCAATCTGGCTGCTCCCAGCCGGAATTAAAAAAACCACAATTAAAAAAAGGCAAACTCTCTTCATTGCACTACCTCCTTAATAAAGCCAACTCCGTCCAAAACTCATACTTACATCTACTCTACCATAGAATCATAATCTTGCTAAACAATTCGTTCAAAATTTATAACAGTCTGCTTAACGCCATAAATCCCATACTTGATATGTTTGAGACCCTGAACAACGCCGCCGGCGACTTTGTATGCACCTGTGCTGTCGCGCACAATGAAGGCCTTGTAGAAGCAGGCTCAAAGACCCTGCTGTCACGAAGCGCCTATCTCAAATGGAAAGCTTCTTGCTATAAAGGGCCTTTCTTCGCCGGTACTTAAAGTCATAACTCCGTATAGACCAATGCGATACTTGCCTTGTTTTTCCAGCTTAAATGAGGAGTTGACAATATCGCTT
>CAZTKW010000065.1:0-8847 GCA_964614315.1 uncultured Pirellulales bacterium | reverse complement strand
TTTATATCGACCGAGGAGATTTTACTGATAATTTCACCGCTTGTTTTTTGTATAATGATATCACCTTTGATTCGCTTGATGCCTTCTTTAAGCTTCCCACGGAACATCATCGATGTTTTGAAATTGACTTCCTTTCCTGCCTCAAAAACTCTTAAACCGTCTTTATTTTCACTACTGCCTGCCTCAAGTATAAAATGCGTTTCAGGCGCCCGGTGAGAAAGTAGAGCCGGCTTAGCAAGTTTGGATTTGACTTTGTCCAGGTAAGGTATCAAACGTCTCAGGTTGAAATTTATGAAACCGTCCTGCCCGAGTTCTCTGCCCGAATCGATAACTGCTCCAAGCGGTTCATATGACTCCATTTTATATACTCCAATGCCGCCGTAATACGGAACATCGCCTTTGACATAGGATAAAGCTTCACGTGCATTTTTAGTGAATTGCGCAGGGTCTGTTGAATAAGTCATCGGGCAGATAAAATCCAGTATCCCTTCTTTTGTCCACTCCCACCACTCCTGCGCATCACTGGTCTTTGCCCAGTTAATACCGCTGCGGGCAGCCAGGGAAACACATACATAAGGATTGTAATCATGTATGGCTTTGGCTATCTCACGAGCCGATGACGTTATCAAATATCGTCGCCAATCGAGATAAGCCTCGTAGTACTTACCGCCTTTCCAAACGTCGCCGGGCCAGTTATCCACTTTCAATCCGCTCTTTTTTTGAAAATTCACCTGGCACTTATCACAGTAGCACATTTGCTCCCAGCCGTACCGCATATAATCGAAATGCACACCGTCAACATCATATTTTTTTACCATTTCCAGCATTGTGTCCAGTTCGAATTTTCTGTTGACCTCTTGCGAGGGGCAAAGCCAGTCGCGATTTTGCTTATACCCGTTATCACGGGCGACTTCGGCATTTCGCTTGCCTTCATAGCTATACTGCACCCGCCCTTCCTTAACCATTTTTTCCGTAAATGATTCCGGACAGCCTAACATAAACCAGTTTATCCTCCAGGCATGCACCTCAATGCCGTACTTATGAGCCGCTTCAATACACAGTTGCAGTTCGTCTTTCTCAGTAGTCTGTGGAAGATAATCGCTCGGATAACTGGCTCGCCCAGCCGTACAAACATTGGGCAAAACCATATTAAAACCCGCTTCCTTCATGGCCTTCATTGCGGCATCCCAGCTCATACCGCCACCCGGCTCTCCCCAGGCGCCTCTGGCTTCACTAACATATTTCAATGCCGGATTGTCATCTGCAGGCTGACACCCCGAACTGATTAACACTATTGCCGCTAACAAGCTCGACACATATTTGCTCATAGTTTCACCTCTTTTTTTGTTAACCTGGCATTTCTTATTTACACGGTTAAAAAGTATATTTTTCTCCGTACAACACTGGGAATCTTACCGAATTCACCTTGAACTATCAAGGGATTCCGCTTTCAAAGCTGCTTTCTTGAAAACTTGCTCATTTTTATTGTTCAAGGCACTCTATGGCTGCGTCTTTATCGCTGAAATCGAATTTCTGCTTTCCGATTATCTGGTATGTTTCATGTCCCTTGCCGGCTATAAGTACTATATCATTTTTTTGAGCGTTTTTTATCGCAAGCTCGATCGCCTTTTTTCTGTCCGATTCAACTATGATTGTATCAGCGACGGGACTCTTAAAACCTGTTATAATTTCGCCTATTATAAATTCGGGCTGTTCGCTGCGCGGATTATCGCTGGTAACCACCACCACATCCGCCAGTTCCTCGGCCACTCTACCCATTCGTGGCCGCTTGCTTCTGTCCCTGTCTCCACCGCACCCGAAAACAACCGTTAATCTGCCTTCACACAAAGGCTTTAACGTCGCAAGAACATTTTTCAGGGCATCGTCGGTATGTGCGTAATCGATAAACACCGAAAAATCCCCGTCCCATTGTACTTTTTCAAGCCGCCCCGGCACCGCCGTCAAAGCCGATAGGCCCGTTGCAGTCGTCGCCAAATCCACACCGGCTGCAAGACACAATCCCGCACCCGCAAGATGATTGCTGACATTGAATCTGCCTGATAAAAAGGTTTTTACTTTTTCTTTTTGTCCCCCGTATTCCAGAACAAAAACCGTCCCTGTAATATCCATCGATTCGATATGAGCTTCAATGTCCGCAGCTTCATCAATGGCATACCACAGAATTTTAGCTCTTGTTTTTTTTGCGATTGTTTCGGCGTGTGCTGATTGTTTATTCAGCACCGCTGTTGCATCGCCTGACAAATTCTCAAAAAGAAGGCTTTTCGCCGCAAGGTAATCTTTTTCCGTCTTGTGATAATCCAGGTGGTCACCGGCCAGATTCGTAAAGGCTGCCGCCTTGAAATCTATCCCTGCAAGCCGCTTCTGAAAAATAGCGTGGCTGCTCGCTTCTATAACCATATACTTTGAACCGGCCCGAACCATTTCTTCGGCCATCTCCGCTATTGCCAGGCAGTCAGGCGTTGTCAAAGCCGCCTCGCTCTTTTTTGCCGCCGTGTAATAAACGACCGTCCCGATAAGCCCGCACTTTTCACCGGCATTCTGAAACACCGACCGAACAAGAAACCCCACCGTTGTTTTACCGTTTGTACCGGTAACCGCAAGGCTGGTCAGTTTGGAAGCCGGTTCGCCCCTGCTCGCCTGCGCCAGAACCGCCGCTGCCTTTGCCGAATCCTCAACCACAATTACTTCAGCATCCTTGCAGTCGACAGCTTGTTGACTCACGATATATTTTGCCCCGCTGCTGACAGCCTGCTCGATAAAATCGTGACCGTCGTAAGCAGTTCCTTTAATAGCTGCGAATATGTCGCCCTCTTTGACAAGACGCGAGTCAATACGAACCTGCGGCCGCTCTGCCGGGTTCTTTAAGGTAACCAGATTTAACAGTTCATCAAAAATCATAAGCTCTCGAAACAACGTTTTTGGCTTATTTTAGCTAAAAGACTGAATAATGCAACCAAACTCGCTAACCTTCGCAAAAGAAATAAGTTGTGACTATTTGAAATTATTACGATGAAAATTTATGGTTTTTGGTTTATACTTATTAGTAATAGCCGGCAAAAAAATCTCTTACTGATTTTTGAAAGGAATAAAATTATGAAAACTCGTTATCTTCTCAGCATTTTCCTGTTTTTGACAGTCGCTGCTTCCCTGCCTGCCTCCGCACAGACCGAATATCTTGCCGTATTTCTCGATGGCAAAAAGATCGGCCACGCCGTCCAGACCAGGCTCATATCAGACGGTAAAGTCACCACTTCGGAAAAAGTCAACATATCCTTAAGCCGTTCCGGCGTTCCCGTAACTGTTGATATGACCGAAACCTCCATCGAGACGACCGACGGAAAACCCCTTGGTTTTATGTCCGTACAGAACATCAGTATGATGGTAATGAAAATAGTCGGTACAGTTGATGACCGCGGCATGGTTAATCTGACATCGACTTCAATGGGCGCCGAGCAGAAAAATACTATGCCGTGGCCGGAAGGTGCCATTATGGCGGAAGGCCTGCGAATCCTCACCTTAAAAAAAGGCCTGAAGGAAGGTGCAGCCTATTCCGCCAGAATATTTAGTCCGGGACTTATGCAGGCGCTCGATGCGCAGATAAAAATCGGCCCGAAACAAAATATTGACCTCCTCGGACGCGTCGTCCCTTTGACCGAGGTTGCTATAAATATGAATGTCCCCGGCTCCGGTGAAATGACAAACATCATTTACGTCGATAAGGAACTTCGAGCTCAAAAGAGCATCGTGAACGTGGCCGGTATGCTAATGGAAATGATTGCCTGCACTAAGGAATTTGCACTCGGACAAAATGACGTCCTTGAAGTTTTTAACAAGATGTTCCTGCCAAGCCCGCAGCCCCTCGAAAATCTTGCAAACACTAAAGCCATTAGCTATCATTTAAAACCAACTTCGCAAACGGCCGATCTGACGGCTCCTTCCACCGACAATCAACAGGCAAAAAAACTCCCCGATGGCAGCATAATCGTCGTCGTCAGACCTGTTGCCGCCCCCTCCGGGGCAAAGTTCCCTTATAGAGGCAAAGATAAAAAAATTCTCGAAGCGACCCAACCCACAAGATTTCTGCAGAGCGACAACGAAGAGGTGATTAAGCTTGCCCGCCGCGCCGTCGGCGATACTAAGGATGCCGCCCAGGCAGTCGCCAAAATCGAAGCATTTGTCGCTGATTACGTTCAGGGCAAAAACCTCTCAATAGGTTATGCCTCTGCTGCCGAAGTCGCCGCCAGCAGGCAGGGCGATTGCAGTGAATTTGCCGTTCTCACTGCCGCTATGTGCCGCTCCCTCGGTATCCCCGCACAGGTCGTTATGGGAATCGCCTATGTGGATGATTTTGTCGGCCTGCAGACCGGTTTCGGCGGCCACGCATGGGTGTGCGCGTATGTCGGAGGAAAATGGGTCGGCATCGATGCCGCCTTCAAAAGTTCCGGCCGGGGCGGTTATGATGCCGGCCATATCGCTCAGGCCGTCGGAAACGGAAACCCCGAAGATTTCTTCGCTTTAATCGGTACCGTCGGCCAGTTCAAAATCGACAAAATCATAGTCGCTAATGAATAGAAATGTCCTGCCCTCAAATCATTGCGGGCAGGGCTCGTCACCCAGAATGCCTTTGAGCAAAAGATTTGCCGCCGCAGGTCCCTCATCGCTCATAGTCACCCACACTATATGGTCGAATTGACAGTCGGCCGGGTCGTCGTCTCCACCAGCCGCGCCCGTTGTGGACAGAATATAGTAACGCCGCCCTTTACGCACTTCCGTTTGATACCTGTGTTTGTGCCCGGCAAAAACAGTATACTCCCTGCCCTCCAACAGCGATTCCAGCTTCTCCCAGTTCTCAAGTGCCTCTCCTTTCCACACCGGCTGATGCATAAATAACAGCGTCCAACGCACATCTTTATTGGCCTGTATCGCATCCCGGAAATATTTGACCTGACCGTCACTGATATTCCGCCTAACGCCATCCTCCGTATTCAAACATAGAAACAAAACATCACGGTAAACAAAGTGATAATAGCTGGCCCCAAGCCGTTGCCTCCATTTTTGCGCCATCACTGCATTGCCGATATCATGATTGCCCACTACATAAAAAAACGACATCTCAAGCTTACTTACTATCCCGTCGAATTCCTCCCACTGCCTGTCCAGTTCCGCCTCATCCTCGGTCCCCCCGTTGATTAAATCGCCCACACACATAACAAATTCAGGCTTCAGCAGATTCACCTTCTCAACACCCTTCGCGAACACCCCCGGCCGGTTGCCTCCGTTCCTGTCTGACATAATTGCAAACTGAAAATTGTCGGCTTCGTTGTAAAATTCCAGGTTCGTCCACGGATTTGCCCCGCCTGATTTCTGGATTTTCAAATCCCCCCCGACTCCGCCGCACCCGGCAAAACAAATTGCCAATAAAACTAAAACAAAGTACCTGAAAACCTTCATACCACCGCTCCTTCTTTAAATAAAAACAATCTATTCGAACTGTATATCACTCACAACCAACTCAACATTACTCATACCGTTATACGTATTAATTTTCGGCTGATAAGCTATATTAAAAAACTCATGTTCGAGCAGTTTCTTCTCTAATTTTCCCATCCCGAACCCGATACACCTAAGTGCCGCCGTATTGTCCGTTATCGCAAGTTGCAGGTGATTGCCGTTTGCCCCGCACGTCCTCGGCGTAGATGCAAGACATACCCCTTTTGTTGCAAATACCGGCTCCGGATTACCCTGCCCGAAAGGCCCCAGCATCTGCAGCTCGCTCACAAGCTCTTTGCTCAGTTCCTTCAGTGTCGCCTCTGCATCGATAGGCAGTTTATCAACAACGTCCTCTTCGCTCAGGTTCTCTTTGGCGTAAGTCTCGAAGTCCGCCGCAAAACTTTCAATCTTTTCAGTTTCCAGCGTTATCCCCGCTGCCATTTTATGTCCCCCGAATGTCGTCAAGTGTTCTGAACAGCAGCTGATACCCCCGAGTATATCGAACCCCGCTATCGACCGCGCCGAACCCTGGCTGATACCCTTCGTCCGGTTAATCATTATCGTCGGACGATAAAATCTGTCCACTATCCTCGAAGCGACTATACCTATTACCCCAGCGTGCCAGTCCTCGCTTGCAAGCACAATGCTTTTTCGGTCCGGATGGTTCAGCCCCATCCCCACTATCATTTCGCAGGCCTGCTTGAATATCTTTCGCTCGTAACGCTGGCGCTCCCCGTTTTGCCCTTTAAGATACTCCGCTATCTGCATCGCCCGAATCCGGCTCTCGCTCGTCAAAAGCTCCACTGCCAGCCGTGCATGTCCCATTCGACCTGCTGCGTTCAGTATCGGCCCGAGTCGAAATCCGATATGATAACTGTCAAGCCCATGCCCTGTCAGCCCCGCCGTTTCAATCAGCGCCTCAATACCGCAAAGTTTGCACGCAGCCAGAGTCTTCAATCCGTAACTTGTCAGAACTCGGTTCTCGCCGGTCAAATCCATTACATCCGCAACCGTACCCATAGATGCCAGCGATGTCGCATTCAGCATAAATTCTCGAAGTCGCGGCTCAAGTTTCTGCCCCGTCTTAAACTCGTTCGCAAGAAGCCACGCCACCTTGAATGCGACCATTGCCCCGCAGCTGTTCTGGTTACCGTAGCCCTCCTCGAGTGCAGGATGCACAATCGCCACCGCTTTGGGTAGTTCCCCCTCGGTCTGGTGATGATCGGTTATTATCAAATCGACGCCTGATTTCTCCAAAAGTTCTGCCGACTCGAATGCTGTGATACCGCAGTCCACCGTGATTAAAACTTTCGTCCCGCCTTTGACAAGCCCTTCCACCGCCTCGGCATTCAGCCCGTACCCCTCCTCGATGCGGTGCGGAATATAGTAATCGGCTTCGGCCCCAAGAAGTCTCAGTATCGCCGCCATAATCGCCACACCGGCAATACCATCGACGTCATAATCGCCGTAGATGGTGATTTTTTCCTTATCTTTTATGGCCTGCCTGATTCGTCTGACCGCTTTTTCCGCCCCCGGCATCTCATCAGGGCTGATAAGCTCCGTCAGTCTCGGCCGAAGAAAAGCTGCCCCACCCTCAACATCCGTTATCCCCCGGTTTATCATTATCTGCGCAAGAAGGCCGGATACCTTCAGTGATTTGGCAAGTTCCTCTGTTCGCGCATCTGCCGGCCGGATTACCCAGTGCTTTTTCGCCTTTACAAGACGCATTTTATTAGGGCCCCATTTTGCTACTTTTGCATAATAGGAACTCTCACGTCCCGGCCCTGTTTGCGTCCCTGCCGATGGTTGCATCGAAAATATGTCCTTAAATTGTATGAATGGTTCTTTTGCCGCTTCTCTTTATACCACAAAACGCCCCCTCACTGCAACAATTGTTTTTCCAATCCCCCCTTAACCCCGCCTCCTCACATCTTTCATCCGCTGCAGTAATAAATAATCAGTTATCAAAAACCCTCAAGCCAGTTCTCCGCTAAAACGGCAAAATCCAGCATATCTACAAAACCATTACCGTTGGGTAACTTAAGAAAAATACACTAACAGCCGTTATCTATGAAATCCTGCCCTGCTATCTGGCGCAATTGTTGATAACCGTAACGGTACTCATATATCCCCAACTTGAAGAAGCTAATGGAATCGAAGAACCTATGACAGAGGAGCAGGCCCTTGAACTGAAATGCTGCTCAGTCATTCACAAGTGGCAAACGTATCGCATCTATCCAAGCGTGATCCTCACCGAAACCGGTAGGCTCGTAAGACCATTCGAAGGTATGCGTGCCGCTACTGACTGGTATTGCCACCAGAGACCAATCCAGATCTTCCTCCCAACCATGGGAATACCAATCAAATACCAACTGTCCGTCAACGCTGAAATTGAATGACCCGCCTCTACCACTTCTCAGCATGAAATAAATGTTACCATCTCCACAGTTAACGGTCACCCTTAGAATACTTTCATCGTACCGGGGCAGATCCGCTGACTTAGCGCTATAGCTGCCTTCGAAGTATTCAAAGGAATCTATCGTCCACGGGCCATCACCGGCATGTTCCCAGGGCAGATTACTGAAGTCGCCCGTCTCAAAATCTTCGTCATACTCTATGATGTTCTCCGTAACTGTCCAATTTCCGGCAAGACAGGCAAAATCGTGCAGGTTAACAAATCCATCAGGCCCGTTGGTGCCGGCAACATCACTGTCATACATCATACCTGTCACCAACCATTCATCCGTCAACACCTTCAAGTCCTTAATATCGACTAACTCGTCACCACCGGCCGGCGCTACGTCACATAGCGAGTCCCAGTTCGCCTCTCCTTCCTGACTCAGCCAAGAATTGGCAAACCTTGAAAAGTCCGGCATTGTAACAATGTTGTCCCGAACTGCCGGGGCAACATCCATACTGAGTTCATTGCATAACCAATCCTCAATTAGACAGCCCAGGTCAAAGAGGTCAACATCTCTGTCACCATCAATGTCCCCACACAACAAGGTCTTATTTCCAAAGTCCAATCCCCCAATCGTGCGGCCCGGTAATGCCAGCGCGTAATACTCCCTGCGATGAAGAACAACATAATTTGGATCGGTGATACCAAGCACTCGGCCATCCGCTGTTATCGCCGTCTCTCCTCTGGTGAACTTCTCATATGTTTCTGCAGTCAAGCCTGTACCAATATTATTCAATAATTCCCATACTACCGTATCAACTGCTAACAAGCTATTCCACTCGTGGTGGAACTGATAATACAAGTCGCTGGAAGGGTCGAACACAGCTCCCATTCTGCTGTCATCCAGTCCCATTACCATATTGAAATCTGAATCT
>CAZTKW010000064.1:0-11344 GCA_964614315.1 uncultured Pirellulales bacterium | reverse complement strand
TCCCTCTCATCAACTTGGCCCTGTCATCAGTTGGATGGACATCGGCTGCGGCGATTATTACGACTACGTTACGGCCACTGCGACTGATTCGCGTTCTATCAATGACTACTTTATTCATAAATTCGGTCCCGACCACCCCAACTCCAAACGAAAATACGCCCAGGGTGACATCGTTACCACCATTATCAGGACTAAGAAAGGAAAGACCATAGTTGACAACTATGATATGCAACTTCCGAGGCCTTATGATAACCGCTGGTCAATCCAGGGTACGCGAGGGATTTATAATGAACAGAGAAATTCGATATATCTTAAAGACAAAAGCCCCGAATATCATCAGTGGGAATCTTTTGGGCCTTACCAGGAAGAATACGACCATATCTGGTGGAAAGTAATGCAGGGTAAAGTCAGCCCGACGGGGCACGAAGATACGTCTGTTGACAAACAGCTTCAGTTGGGTCACGGCGGCACCGATTATCTGGAACTTAAGCTGTTCACCAATGCCGTCCGCAACAAAACCCAAATGCCGATTGACATTTACGATTCGGTTTTAATGTGCGTTACCGGCCCATTGTCGGAGCAATCAATCGCCAATGGCAGCGCCCCGGTGAAATGTCCTGATTTTACCGGAGGTAAATGGAAAACGAAAAAGCCGGCCTTTGCTCTGGATATCTGACGTTCCTGAAACGGATGAATACCAACAATCGTAATACTGCCGCGAGTACAAGGTTGACCTCGCTGGATGCGCTGCGTGGTTTTGATATGTTCTGGATTATCGGGGGCGGCAGGATATTCACCGAACTTCTGAGCAGGAGACCTGACAGCGGCTTTTCGAAGGCCCTGCTGTCACAACTTAAACATGTCGAGTGGGAAGGTTTTCATGCCTGGGATTTGATTATGCCGCTGTTTCTTTTTATCGTAGGCGCGGCAATGCCGTTTTCGCTCAACAAACGGCTGGCAAGGGGTGAGAGCAGGAGAAAACTATATTTTCACATAATCAGGCGGGCGATAATTTTGTCCGTACTGGGTATAGTGGCACAGGGGGATTTGCTGGCCTATGACCTGCTGAATCTCCATATCTACGGGTATGTACTCGGAGCGATTGCGGCAGGTTACCTGGTCAGCTCGATTATAATGTTAAATATGAGAATCCTGTGGCAAATGATAACGACGGCAGGATTGCTGCTGCTGTTTTGGGCTCTGATGTCGTGGGTACCGGTACCGGGCCATGGCGCGGGCGTGTTGACAGTGGATGGGAACCTGGCAATTTATTTGGACAAACTGCTGCTCGGACGGTGGGGCGAGACGGGGTATGCTTCGTGGATTTTGAGCATTATCACATTTACCTGCACTGTGATGTTGGGAGTATTTGCGGGTGAGTTGTTGCGCTCGCAAAAGAGTAAGACAGATAAGGTCCTGTGGCTGTTGTCAGCAGCCGTTGTCTGTTTACTGTTGGGGCTGATATGGGGCAATTGGTTCGGGATTATCAAGCGTTTATGGACCAGCAGCTTCGTCCTTTTCGCAGCCGGGTGGAGCTATCTGCTGCTGGCGTTGTTTTATCTGGTTATAGATGTATGGCAATTGCGAAAATGGGCCTTTGGCTTTGTCGTAATCGGATCCAATGCAATTGCAGTATACGTGGCGGTGCACCTGTTTGATTTTAAAAACATTGGTAACATATTTGTGGCTGGACTTAGCAGGTTTTTGGGACAGTGGAATGATTTTGTGCAGGAACTAACGGCATTTGCAGTTATATGGCTGATTCTGTTCTTAATGTATAGGAAAAAAACATTTATTAAGATATGATTACCGAACATGAAAATCTTTTGCGTGCTGTTCGCTTTGAAAGACCCGATTACCTTCCGATGGATTTTCACATCAACTCGGCATGCTGGCACCACTATCCACAGGAGACACTGGCTGAACTGATGGCATCGCATCGGATTCTCTTCCCGGGTTTTGAGAGGACGCCGGAAAAAATTGTGCCCGAGTACGAACCCTGGGAGCGTGCAGGCCGACCTTGCGCCGACCCCTGGGGCTGCCTCTGGGAAACAACAGATGACGGAATCGTTGGTACAGTTACTAAGCATCCGCTCGAGAGCTGGGATGACTTTGACAGTTATGTACCACCAGACCCGAACAAAAATTTCCGTATGGGGCCGGCCGACTGGGAGCGAGTCGCCAAAAATTCACGCAAACCCAAAGCCATAGGACGTCTTGCCAACGACGGTCTTCAGCATGGCCACACATTTCAATTGCTCGCTGACATCCGTGGATATGAAAATCTGCTGTTCGATATGGCAGATGAGCGGCCGCAACTTTACAAGCTCATCCGAATGGTCGAGGACTTTAATTTGGCGATTGTACAGCATTATATCGACCTTGGCGCTGAATGGATGAGTTATCCCGAGGACCTTGGGATGCAGGCCGGGCCAATGCTCTCGCCGCAGCAGTTCCGAAAGTACATCAAACCCAGCTATCAGCGTTTGACTGCTCCTGCGCACAAGGCTGAGTGCATTGTGCATATGCACTGCGATGGTGATATCCGTGACCTTGCAGACGATATTATCGATTGCCGCGCGGATATAATCAATCCACAGGACCTTGTAAACGGAATCGACTGGCTCGCCGAGCATCTGGCGGGGCGAATCTGTATCGACCTCGATATCGACCGTCAGCAAATCACACGTTTCGGCAGTCCTGCCCAGATAGACTCGCTGATTCGTGAAGAGGTTGAAAAACTCGGGAGCAGGCAGGGCGGCCTTATGATGATATATGGGCTTTATCCCGGCGTGCCGCTTGAAAATGTAGAAGCTTTGATGGATGCCATGGAGCGATACTCAACCTACTATACATAAAGCTGCAACCGTTTAAATCTCTTTTCCTGGGATGCTTTTCCCGAATCTATTTGAAATTCTCAGTTCAATTTTATACACTCTGCGTGTGAAGATGAGCTTTTCGTCTTTATCTTAAGGAAATTATAACGGGGTATTTACAATGAATTCAAAGCCAAACGCTATTGTGGCACAGTCCGGCGGGCCGACGGCGGTAATTAATTCGAGCGCCTGCGGTGTAATCCAGGAGGCAGTTAAGTCAGGCAAAATCGGCTGTGTGTTAGGCGCAACCAACGGGATATTGGGAGTGCTGAAAGAGGACTTGTTCGACATCTCCGCTGAAAAACCCAAGACTATCGAAGCTCTAAAGCAGACACCAGCGGCTGCCATCGGCTCGTGCAGATATAAGCTCAAATCACTTGAAGAGTCAAAAGCCGACTACGAAAGGATACTTGATGTCTTTAAGGCACACGATATTCACTATTTCTTTTACGCCGGCGGTAACGATTCGATGGACACCGCCGACAAGGTGAACAAGCTTGCAAAAGATACCGGCTATGAACTCATCTGTATTGGTGTGCCGAAAACGATAGATAACGACCTTGCCTGCACCGACCATTGCCCGGGGTACGGCAGCGTTGCCAAGTATGTTGCAACCTGTGCCGCTGAAGCCGGCCGGGACACAGAGGCACTTTATACAACCGACACCTGTACTATTCTGGAGGTAATGGGCAGAAATGCCGGCTGGATAGCAGCCGCTACAGGCCTTGCTGCACGTAGCCGTCAGGATGCGCCTCATTTAATATATTTGCCTGAAGCGGTATTTTCATTCGATAAACTTGTCGGCGATGTCAAAGCAGTGCTCAAAGAATTTAGCAGAGTTTTCATTGTTGCCGGCGAAGGTCTCAAGAATGAAAGCGGAAATTATATTACTGCCGATGCAGGGGCCTTCGGTAAAGACAGTTTCGGCCATGTTCAGCTTGGCGGCGTGGCTGAAATGCTAAAAGCTGTGATTGAAAAAGAAGTCGGCATAAAGGCGCGTTTCAATAAATTGGGCACAAATCAGCGAAGCGCTATGCACTTTGCCTCACTGACCGATGTCAACGAAGCCTATATGTGCGGCCAGATGGCAGTCAGGGCAGCTCTGGGTGGTGAAAACGGCAAAATGGTGACACTTATCCGCGAAGATGGGCCCAAATACAAATGCACCACCGGGCTGGCGGAGTTAAGTGATGTGGCCAACGGTGAAAAGAAGGTGCCGAAAGAATACATAAATAACAGCGGCAACGGCATCACCGATGCAATGCGCGATTATGTCAGGCCTTTAGTACAGGGCGAAGCGCCGATTACAATCGGCAAAGACGGCCTGCCCGTATTTATGAGATTCGAACGCAAACCGCTCGAGAAAAAATTGCCGGAATATCTATCCGACAGCAATGTATAGTCGCAGGCTAAGCGATAAGGTAAAAATATGATTTTAGAAAAGTATTCATTCGGAATTGGTGACAGATTCGGGCATCAGGGAAAAGCCCAGCTACAGGCGATGGTTGATGCAGAAAAGCAGGGGATTAATATTACGCCTGTCTGGAACAAATCGCATCGCGAACACACCACGATTGGAACTGTACCCGGAGATGTCCGTACGGAAGCTGACCAGGCGGCTGGAGCATTGAGATGGAATGGAGCATATCATGTGGATGCCGACCATATAAGCCTGAAAAACGTCGATTTATTTATTGATTCGAGCGATTTTTTCACATTAGATGTCGCCGACTTTATAGGTCAGCCTGCCGATGAAAAAGAAGTAGCTTCTTTTGTTAACAAATATAAAAAATATGTCGGTTCTTTGAAGATTAACCGAATAAATGAAACCCTTGATATCACCGAAGAGCAAATCAAAGTTATCGGAGAGAAATTTCTGTTGGCAATTGGCGAAGCAGGAAAAATCTATCGCCATATCGAGTCAGCCAAAGGCTCCGAAAGATTCATCACCGAGGTTTCAATGGATGAAACGGACCAGCCGCAAACACCGATTGAAATGTTCTTTATTCTGGCGGCCATAGCCGACCAGAACATTCCAGCTCAAACGATAGCACCAAAATTCACAGGGCGTTTCAATAAGGGTGTTGATTACGTCGGTGATGTCAGCCGGTTTGCAAAAGAATTTGGGCAGGACCTTGCGGTAATAGCTTTTGCAGTAGATGAATTTGGCTTACCTGAGAATTTAAAATTAAGCATGCACTCCGGCAGCGACAAATTTTCAATTTACGAACCGATAAGTATGGCCTTAAGGGAATTTGACGCGGGCCTACATATCAAAACAGCCGGCACAACCTGGCTGGAAGAGCTTATAGGCCTTGCCTTGGCAGGTGGCGATGCCCTTACAATTGCAAAAGAAATCTACACCAGGGCAATTGAGCGATTTAATGAACTTTGCAGTCCGTATGCAACAGTGATTGATATCGACATCGACAAACTGCCCACGCCACAAGCCGTTAATAAATGGAGCGGCGACGAATTCACCGACGCGCTGCGTCATGACCGGTCCTGTGAAAAATATAACCCTGATTTTCGCCAGCTTTTGCACGTGGCTTACAAAATTGCTGCTGAAATGGGCTCCGATTACACCGATGCGCTGAAAGAAAATGAGCGGATAATCGCTCGCAGCGTGACAGAAAATATTTACTATCGCCATATAAAACCTATATTTGGCAAATAACGGTATGTTGAGTTACAATTATTGAACATAAGTAAGGAAAACAGGAAATGACAGGGACCGATGCTGCAAAACCGTTAAAGGACCTGAAGCCGACAAAAGAGTTTTTCGTCGGTATTGATTCGGATGGCTGTGCTTTTGATACGATGGGTATTAAACAGCGGGAATGTTTTTGTCCCTGGATGATTACCTATTTTGGCCTGCAGCCTGTAGCCCAGGGAGCCCGTGAGTGTAAGGAGTTTGCGGATTTGTTTTCCAAAACTCGCGGGATTAACCGGCACAAGGCAATCAAGCGCATACTGACGGAACTTTTACCATCTCATCCGATGGTCAGCGAGCGAGGGTTTGAAGTGCCCCAGTTTGAATATTATTGCCAATGGGTGGACGACCCTAAGAGCCTGCTTAGCAACGATGGCCTCGAACAGGCTATTGCGGCCGCTGCGAACCCGGATGCCAGAAAGGAATTAGAGCGCGCCCTCGAATGGAGTCAACAAGTCAATTCAGCGGTTAGAGATATTGTTAAAGACATACCGCCGTTCCCATATGTTCGCGAGAGTCTTGAGAAGATATCAGCCGAGGCTGATGTGATAGTTTGTTCGGCGACACCTTGTGAGGCCCTTACTCGCGAGTGGCAGGAACATGACATTGCAAAATACGTAAGAGTTATTGCAGGCCAGGAAATGGGCAAAAAAGCCGAACATCTTAATTACGCAGCAAACGGCAAATATGAAAAGGACAACATCCTGATGGTTGGTGACGCACCGGGGGATATGAAGGCGGCCAGGGCGAACAACGCCCTGTTTTATCCGATTAATCCCGGTGATGAGGCCGCCTCATGGAAGAGATTCCACGACGAAGCTTTTGATAAGTTCATTAAGGGCGAGTATGCTGGTGAATACGAAGAAAAGATTATTACTGAGTTTGATGAATACCTGCCCGATAAGCCGCCCTGGTTAAAGAATAAGTCTTAGGAGTGAGCAGTAAACAATGGTAATTGAACGACAAAACAAAGAAGGTTTTATTGACAGTAGTCAGGCCGGCGAGGCTCTTGCGGAGTTTTTTTCACAGAGAGACTGCACCGGCAAAAAAATTCTGCTGTTAGTCCCCGATAATACCCGTTCAGGGCCGGTCGGTGATATCTTTAAGATGGTTTTCGATTACATCGGAGAAAAGGTAAAGGCTGTCGATGTGCTTGTGGCGCTTGGTACGCATCCGCCGATGACAGAAGAACAAATCTGCAGCAGATTATCCATCACAGGCGATGAGCGCAAAAAAAAGTATGCATCGATAAAATTTTTCAACCACGAATGGGACAAGCCGCAAACGTTTACTTCCATTGGTCAAATTTCTGCCGAGCAAATTGAAGAGGTAAGTGGAGGATTATTTTCAGAGGAAGTTGACGTAGCAATAAATAAGTTAATTTTCGATTACGACGAGTTTTTTATTTTGGGTACTGTTTTCCCACACGAGGTTGTTGGTTTTTCCGGCGGACATAAATATATCTTTCCAGGAATTGCAGCCGCTGAAATCATAAATTTCTTTCACTGGCTCGGTGCCGTGGTCACAAATCCTTTAATAAACGGCAACAAATGGACACCGACTCGTCAAGTTGTTGAAAAGGCCGCTTCCTTTTTAAAGATGCCGAGAGCGCTCTTTGCCATCGTGGCGGTGGAAAACAAACTCAAGGGAATATTCATTGGTGATTGCGTAGAGGCCTGGGAGAAAGCAGCCGATTTATCAGAGCAGGTGCATATTGTCTATAAGGACAAACCATATAAAACAGTCCTGGGCATAGCGCCAGAAATGTACGATGACATGTGGACGGGCGGCAAGGTTATGTACAAACTTGAGCCGATAGTTGCAGACGGGGGAACTTTGATTATCTATGCCCCGCATATTGATGAAATTTCATACACTCACGGCAGAATCCTCGACCAGATAGGATATCATACCCGTGATTATTTCCTGAAGCAGTGGGACAAATTCAAGGATTTCCCTCGCGGCGTAACAGCTCATTCCACGCACGTTAAAGGTATCGGCACATACATAGACGGTGTCGAAAAACCAAGAGTAAATGTTGTGCTGGCCACCGGCATAAGCAGCCGGCGCTGTGAAAAAGTGAACCTCGGTTATATGAATCCTGAACAAATAAACATATCTGATTATGAAAACAGAGAGAATGAAAGTATACTGGTAGTGCACCACGCCGGGGAGATACTGCACAGGTTAAAAAGTGGATATATACCAATTATTTAAGAACCGGTAATAAACAGACAATAAGAAAGGATAACTTCAAATGGCACAGGCGGATATCGGCCTTATAGGTCTGGCGGTAATGGGTGAGAACCTGATTTTGAATATGGAAAGTAAAGGCTTTACGGTTGCCTGCTTCAATCGAACTGTCTCGAAGGTGGATGACTTTATCAAAGGCCGGGCCAAAGACAAAAATATCATCGGCTGCAAGTCTATCGAAGAGTTTATTGCTGCTTTGAAGTCACCTCGCAAGGTTATGCTGATGGTCAAGGCTGGAGCCGCAGTTGATGCCTTTATAGAAAAGCTTTTGCCGCACCTGGAAGATGGCGACATCATCATCGACGGCGGCAACAGTCATTTCCCCGACACTATTCGACGAACCGAGTACGTCGAGAGCAAGGACAAACTTTATGTAGGAACCGGTGTATCCGGCGGCGAAGAAGGGGCACTAACAGGGCCATCGATTATGCCGGGCGGCTCGCCCAAAGCCTGGGAGCATATAAAGCCCATTTTTCAGGCAATCTGTGCAAAGACAGAAGATGGCGAGCCTTGCTGTGAGTGGGTGGGGGAAAACGGCGCAGGCCACTTCGTCAAAATGACTCACAATGGCATCGAATACGGCGATATGCAAATAATATGTGAGACCTATCAGATGATGAGGGATGGTCTTGGTATGACTAACTCCCAGATGCACGAAACTTTTGCCGAGTGGAACAATGGCCAACTTGATTCATACCTTATAGAGATTACTCGCGACATACTGGCCTACAAAGACCAGGACGACAATGACGTTATTGACCTGATTCTCGATACCGCCGGCCAAAAGGGCACCGGAAAATGGACAGCAATAGAAGCGCTCAATTTAGGCCAGCCGTTGACGCTGATAGGCGAGGCTGTTTTTGCACGGTGCCTGTCGGCCTTGAAGGAAGAACGTGTAGATGCTTCTAAAATACTTACCGGTCCAAAGCCGCAGTTTACCGGTGACAAAAAAGCCTTTATCGATGATTTGCGAGAGGCTTTATATGCCTCTAAAATCGTTAGCTATGCCCAGGGCTATCAGCTTATGCGTGCTGCCGCCGGCGAACACAACTGGAACTTAAACTACGGCGGCATTGCCCTGATGTGGCAAGGCGGGTGTATCATTCGCTCGGTCTTTTTAGGCAGGATAAAAGAAGCTTTTGACAACAATCCGGACTTGGTTAATCTGCTGCTTGACCCCTTCTTCAAGAATGCTGTTGAGAAAGCACAGCCTGCCTGGCGGAGAGTTGTTACCGCGGCGATTCAGCTTGGTGTACCGATGCCTGCTGTCAGTTCAGCTCTGGCATATTATGACGGCTATCGCTGTGGTCGATTGCCGGCGAACCTGTTGCAGGCCCAGCGGGATTATTTCGGCGCCCATACTTATGAGCGCGTCGATAAGCCGCGAGGTGAATTCTTCCATACCAACTGGACAGGCAGAGGAGGACAAACAGCAGCTTCGACCTACACCGTTTGATATCGCTTCAGGAACAGAATAAAGTTTATCTGAGGGTTGAAAAATGGCAGTCAATTTTATGAAGGAAGACTTTCTCCTGCAGACAAAAACCGCAAAGACTCTTTACCATGAACACGCCGAACATATGCCAATCTACGATTATCACTGTCATCTGCCGGCTGATAAAATCGCGACCGACCATCAATTTGAAAATCTGACCGAGATTTGGCTGGCCGGCGACCATTACAAGTGGCGTGCTATGAGGACCAACGGCATCGAGGAACGGTATTGTACCGGCGATGCGAGTGACTGGGAAAAGTTTGAAAAATGGGCGCAAGCCGTCCCATACACGTTGCGAAATCCCCTTTATCACTGGACACATATGGAGCTTAAGAATCCTTTTGGAATAAAAGACAAATTATTAAATCCCGATACAGCTAAGGAAATTTACAATACCTGCAAGGAGATGCTGCAAACGCCGGAGTTTAGCGTCTGCAACATAATTCGTAAAATGAACGTCAAACTTATTTGTACTACCGAAGGCCCGCTCGACACATTGGAACACCATAAGAAAATTCGCGATGATGCTTTCGAAGTGAAGGTTCACGCTGCCTTTCGGCCGGACAAGGGACTGGCTGTTGACAATGTATCTGCTTTGAAAGTATGGATTAACGGGCTCGAAGAAGTGGCGGATATGCAAATAACCGATTTTTCCTCATATATTGAAGCCCTGCGTAAACGCCATGATTATTTCCATCAAAACGGTTGTCGCCTTTCGGATTACGGCCTTGAAACCATTTACGCCGAAGACTACACCGCCAAAGAGATAGAAAAGATATTCGACCGAATAAGAGCGGGTAAAAGCCTGGATTTGGCCGAACGTTTGAAATTTAAATCCGCGATGATGATAGAATTTGCTTTGATGGATTATGAAGCCGGCTGGGTTATGCAGCTTCATCTGGGGGCGATGAGAAATAACAATACCAGAATGTTCAAGGCCCTTGGGCCGGATACCGGCTTTGACTCGATTGGCGATTTCGAAATAGCCAGGCCTCTGGCGAAATTCCTCGATTCACTCGATAAAGACAACAAGCTGCCCAAAACCATTTTATATAACCTCAATCCGAGGGACAATGAGTTGATTGCCACTATGGTCGGCAATTTTCAGGTCGGCTCTGTGGTCGGCAAAATGCAGTATGGTTCAGGATGGTGGTTCCTTGACCAGAAAGATGGAATGGAAAAACATATGACCGCACTGTCAAATATGGGATTGTTGAGCAGATTCATTGGTATGCTTACGGATTCACGATGTTTTTTGTCGTTTCCGAGGCATGAATATTTCCGCCGGATACTCTGCAATATCCTCGGAAATGACGTCGAGGCCGGCTTGCTCCCGAACGATATGGGGCTGCTCGGACAGATGGTTGAGGATATATGTTACAACAATGCCAAAAACTATTTTACAATGGCGTTGGATTAAATAATCGGCTAAGTTCCTTTTTGAAAAGGGCTTACAAAATTAGATCGTGGCTATTAGGGTCAAATATCTAATAGCGAGTAAAATAGTTGCCACGGCGTTGGGAATATTGATATAATCAAACCAGACAAACAGAGGAAAAAGATTTATCAACAAAATATTGGAAAGGGTAGGGAAATGAAGAAAATTATTGTTTTAGTTCTTGTTGTGCTCTTCACATTCTTTACTGTGAGCTCTGTGTCCGCTAAGGGAAGGAGTAAAGGTGGAGGCGGTAGTAAAGGTCGTGGTAAAACAGAAGTAGAGGCAAAACAAAAAGCCGAAGAAAGCCGGGATGAAGCCGGAGAGGCAGAACGCAGAGCTGAACGGCAGGGTCGCAGAACACGCGAAAAAGTAAGAGAAAAAGAAGCATCTGAAAAGCGTACCTCCAGGCGCAGAGGTAAAGCGGAGGAAGAAGCCGAACAGGCTAAAGGCAAGGGCAAAGAAGCTCTGGAGAAAAGCAAAGGCAGAGGCAAAGCTGAAGAAAAAGGCAAAGCTGGTGCCAAAGGCAGGGACCATCAGGCTCAACTAAAAGCAATTGAGAGGCAGTTAAC
>CAZTKW010000063.1:0-11352 GCA_964614315.1 uncultured Pirellulales bacterium | reverse complement strand
CGGCGGAAGGACTCGAACCTTCGACCCCGGGCTTATGAATCCCGTGCTCTAACCAACTGAGCTACGCCGCCAAAAAAAACAGAATTTAATAAATTCAAACGCAATTTACTAAAATCTACACCTATATGCAAGCAGATTTTAAAGGACCTCACGTACATTTTCACCCATAAAAGACACTTAAACCTTCTCCGCAGTTATCCAACTGCACCCAATCTCTTCTGACCTCACAACTATTCCCGCCCCTGCAAATCCCGCTTCTTTAATTAGCCTCAGCAGCTACCCCTCCGAATTTGCTAACACCGTTCAAGCTGATTCCTGTCGCCCTTGCTTGATTAGCTCGTTTTTAAAAGAAATACGGATAAGCACACCCGATAGACCTTGAATTTACCTGCCTTATTTGTTATCTTTTATATGTGGTAACGTAATAGGGCCACTGATGTTATTACAGATTAAGGCAAGTGAAAAGCTCAGATATGGCTGAAAAAAGGAAAAAAACTAAGCTAAACCGCCGAAGATTCTTAAAACATGGCTTCTACGGTGGATTATCAGCCTCCTTGGCTGGCAGTTTGTGGATCAATGGCTGTGGAACAAAAGTAAAAAACAGGCCAAACATACTTTTTATTTCTATAGATACACTCAGAAGAGACCACTGTTCACTCTATGGATATAAACTCGACACTACACCTAATCTTCGTGTAATTGCCAGCCAGTCGGCAATCTTCGACATGGCTTTCTCTCCTACCGCAACAACTGCTCCCTCACACGCCACAATGTTTACTTCACTTTACCCTATTACCCATAGATTAGTCAAAAATGGTTTGAAACTATCGCCTAAGCACAAAACCCTCGCTGAAATACTCAAAATGAACCAATATCAGACAGCCGCGGTTGTTAGCTCTTTTGTCCTCAATGCAAAATTCGGTTTTGCTAAAGGTTTTGACCACTATGATGACGGCGATTTTGAAAAGCCCGAATCTACAGATAAACCCCAGGTTTGGGAAGGACTTGATGTTGCAGGAGGTTTCGAAAGACGAGCCGACCATACCTCCCAAAAAGTTGTTGAATGGTTGAGAACTACCCGAAACCCTAACAAGCCTTTCTTCCTGTTCGTGCATTATTTCGACCCTCACTTCCCATATCACCCCCCCGAGCCCTTCTATTCTCGTTATGCCCAAAAGAAAAAAGATGCTGACTCTATAGAAAAATCTATCGCTTATTACGATGGTGAGATTGCTTTTACCGACTGTGAAATTGGCAGGATTTTGCAGACGCTAAAGGATATAGCTGTTGAGCAAAACACCATTGTTGTAATCACTTCCGACCATGGTGAAGGCCTTATGCAGCACGGCCACATGGGACATGGGATTCACATTTATGACGAAACTGTACGCGTGCCCCTGCTATTTCACTGGCCGAACCATATTCCTAACAAACTTTTTAACGCTCCGGTCGAATTGCTCAGCATCGCGCCCACTATTCTGGACTTGGTCGGCATTAGCCTGAAGGACCTGCCTTTCCAGGGATACAATTTGACTCCCGCACTTATAGATAATGCTCCTCTTGACAAAAATCGGCCCGTTTACCTCCACCGCCGCCACTATAAAGAACGCTGGTTTCAAAAGATATGGGTAAAAGGTGAAAAGCTCGGTATCAGGCTTGATGACTGGAAATACATTGAAGGAAAAGAAGAAAACACCAGGGAGTTGTTCAATCTAAAAAAGGACCCTGAGGAAATGAAAAACCTTTGTTCAGACTTTCAGGAAAAAGCCGACGAGCTTTCTGGTAAATTGAAAAAATGGGTTATATCACATATGGGAGAGCAGTCCGACCTATACATTGACAAGAAAGACCTGGAGATACTCAGGTCTCTGGGCTATGTAGACTAACCGGTATGGACAATCATATCGCTCAATAAGTTGATGCCGGAAGAAAATTTATAAGGCCGGCACCTTCTCCACAGATGTCAGTGAAAAGGATAATCCGGCCGAAATAGAGCCGGTTTTCGGACAGGCTCTAATGTTTCTTTGTTCCTCCGCACCTTTATCCCCTCTTATTTCTTCTATCCGAATCTCATCTTCGAGCCTGTTCCCCAACTCCATCACATTTGCCGAATGTGCGATTATATCTCCCTGGTACAATTCCCCCCTCGAACCAGGTACTTTTCACCAAGCGCGGAGTTTTTATACAGCCCCATCACCGCACACCTTCTCAGCAGTTATCCAGATGCACCCCATCTCTTCTGACCTCATAACTATCTCACCCCCTGCAAACCCAGCTTCTTTAATTAGCGAGAGCAGCTCACCCTCCGAATACGCACCGACCATTATATTAAAAAGTGCCGGTATCAAAGGGCCGCTCTTTTCATCATTCAACAAAAACTCCTGCACAACTAATAACCCCCCAGCCACCAATGAGTCTCGTGCTTTTTCGAGCTTCATCTCTGCACCGCTGACCGCCCCGTGAAGCACATTGGAAAGCAGCGCAACATCACCGCCTTCGCCAAAACTGTCTGTCTCCCAATCTCCTTCCCTGACACACACCTTATCTTCCATACCCTCTTCGGCGATTATCTGCCTTGTAATAGCAATCGTTTCCGGCAAATCAAACACCACCGCCTCCAGTTCCCGATACCGCCTGCACGCCGCAATCGAATAACTCCCCGGCCCGCCTCCGATATCAAGTAGTTTTCTCCTGCCGGTTAAATCAATCTTCTCAGCAAACATCTGCGCCCGCCCCGCTGCTGCAATATTAGCCATACCCATAATAAAGTTTCTATGTCCCTCCGCACCTTTATCACCTCTTTTTTCTTCTATCCGAATCTCATCTTCGAGCCTGTTCCAGTACTCCATCACATTCGCCGAATGTGCGATCATATCTCCCTGATAAAACTCCCTTCCTCGAACAAGGTATTTTTCGGCAAGTGCGGAGTTTTTATACCGCCCCTCCTTTTTCTCAAGCAGCCCCATCGCCGCACACCCAATCAGCAGTTTCTCCGTCAGCCCCGCTTTACTCCGGCACTTCTCGGCTATCTCTTCCGACCCCATCACCCTACCCGAAAGAACCGTAAATACTCCCAGCCCGCTCGCAACCTGCAGAGCCCTCGAAGCCCTGTACCCCCAGATCAATTCATTCAAAGCCTTAATCCCATTCTCCATAACTCGTCCCCTTCACCAAATATTACCGAACAACAAAAACACTTCAAACTACTCCCCTACCGGTGTAACATTTCAAATTTAGAGCGGCCGCTCAAAGCATCACATTATTTCTGCCCCTCTCGCCACTGCCACGGCTCCGCCTTGGCCGCCGGTGTCGCTGACGTAATCGCAATCCCGCCCAGGCCCTCAACTCCCGACTGAATCAGGCCAACCAGCTTTCCGCCTCTTAAAGGAACGGGTGACTTGATAAGCTCCGGTATTTGAAACAGCTTGAAATACGAATCGTAAAAGGCCGCATCCTTCTGTGGAAGCACAAACGGCTTATATGCCCTCCCATTCTCGTCGATATAGCTAAAGTACGGCCGGATAAACAGCCCGTCACCCATCTTGCTGCTGAAAACAATCCAACGCCCATTGCTCGACCAGCTATGCCACGACTCGCTCTCGTCGCTGCTGCACTCCAGCCGTTCATATCTGCCCGTACTCAGCTCCATCATATACAGGTCGCTGTTAGACTGAAAAGCGGGAAATCCGCTGTATTCACACATGCAAAACAACAGAAACCTCCCGTCCGGAGAAATTCGCGGCTGAATAACACTCAACCCCGTCTCCTCCGCTGAAAGAACCGTCTCCAATTCACCCCAACTATCGCTTTCGATATCATAACTGATGCGCATCAGGCTGTACCTGCTCTTCTCGAAATTCTCCGGGGGAACAGTCTCCCTGTCCGGCCATAATATCGGTGCCCTGCAGAAATAAAGGTATCGCCCGTCAGCCGACCACGTCCCGAACGTCTCAAGATAGTCCTCATCGGAAATCGCCGGTGTGCTTTTCATACTATCTGATTCCAGCAGGTAATACCCCATAGAAGAATCAAGGTCCACCACATCACGGACCTCACGCCTTGCCATATGAAAAAACTGAACCACTTTATAAACCGTAAAAACTATCATTTTACCGCTTGGGTGCCACGCCGTATGCCCCATCGGTGCCGACCCGAACTGGCTGCGCGAATCTATATTCGAAGCCTTCCCGTCTTCTATTAAAATCATCGATGGTCCCTTCGAAGTCCGCACATGCATTAACATCTTGTCCGTTCTGTTGTCCCAAAAAGTATGACAGTTAACGCACCCCCACCCGAAAAACTTGTTGTCCAGCAAAGTTGTCTCCTCGAAGTCGCCTAACCTGCGCTGACGAATCTCCATCTCCCCCCACGTGTTATGTATCGGGTATATCTTCCTGTAAACCAAAAAACCGTCTATCTCTTCGTTGGCGATTCTATTCCTGATGGCTTCGAATCGCTCCCATTGCCCGCTCGCCCTTTTCACAAAAACATCAAAACACAACTCCTCACCTTTATTCCTGCTAAGAAGCCTCCGCCACGGCCTCACCGGTATCGAAATCTTCCCCGACCGGCTGAATACTTCTATCGCCTCCCCGTTCTTCGAAGCTATTTTCACACAGTAATGTACCCCCTCCTCCTCCACCACAAAGTTCAAAGGTGCAATGTTCGCAGGTATCACCGTCCCGCTGTAATCCGGCCGAATACCTGCCCCCCGGCCTACCGAATTATATTCTTCTATCACCGCCCTGCACCCCCACAGAATGTACCCTACCGCGCTCAATGACAATAACGCCAAAAGCAATATTACGACCAAATAAAAACCCCGTTTCTTCATCTCGTCTCTCCCGGAAAAACATAAAGCCTGTAGAAAAAATAACTGTCGCCGTAATTTTCCCATAGTTCGTTCAGTGCCATCGCCTTGTTCCTCCCGTAACGATTATAAATACTCTGAAATTCTGAAAACCTTCGATGCGACTCTTCGCTCACCTCCAGCCCGCCCAGCTCAAACCTCTGCCCTCTCTCAGCCATATACAATATCGCCTCCTCATATAATCGCGGCATCCGCGGATAGTTAAAATCACCAAGCCGCTTCAGGTTCTCTCCGAACCCCTCCAGCCCCCCCGTCAATAGATACCTGACCATCAGGTATTCGAAGGCCATCCGGTTCCGCCTGTTATTCTCTAATAAATCCTCCAATACCTTGTCCTCATCGAGAAAGGTAAAATGGTAATCCCGCTTCAGCATCAGCCCCCGCAACTCCTGCACCCTCTCATCCCCCGAAAGGTTCGGGTCCTCTTCGAGTCGTTCCAGGTAGCTCTTGGCCCACTCGGAATGAAACAGCGTTTTACTGAGCGCAACAAGAAAAGTCCTCGCAGCGGCTATCCTCCCCTTAACCATATTTACAAGTGCCATCCGCTCCAAAAGAATGGGACGTTCTCCGAATTCCGTCAGCGATTCGATAAGGTCATGCTCCGCCCTGTTAATCAGACCAAGGTCAATATAAGTATCGAACCTCTTCCAGCTTATAGAAGCATCACCCTTTATCGACAAAAGCAATATACCCGGATGCTGCGGATACCTGAGTATATCGTAACCCAATCGTCCTGCGTGGTATAAAGCCCGGTCAATCGAATGGATTGCAAAATGCCCTTCGCTGCTGCTAGGTGCACACACAAGCGTTTCCTCCCACTTCTTCTGGCACACATAGTAATCAACCTCGAAAAACTTCTTCGCCACACCGTTATGCCAAAACAAAACTACCCAACCTCCGACTGCAAAAAGAACCGTCGTTTCAACCGTCCATTTCACTATCGCTGAATCCCTGTACCACGAAACTATTCCCCCACTCTGTTTTTTGCCGCTCTTGTTACTCAACCCTCCTAATCTCACGGCTGCTCTGCCGAAAAATAACCGCCAAAGTCCGACCCCAACACCCGCCGCAGGAACCAGCAGGTAAATCATACTGATCATAGCTATCACTGCTTTAGGGCTTCCGGGGGAGAAAATATCACGCCAAAGTCCCGGCAAATCACCGAAGGCGTTATTAATACTCGCATTAAATATAAAAACCCCGACAGCGTAAGGAATTATCACACAACAAAGCAAATACAACACCCCCAACCCCCGCCGCCCCTTGAAAAAAAACTCATAAATCGCACACACCACCGCAAACAAAACATACGCCGCACCCGCCGCCGTATAAACCACTAATGACAGTGCCAGAAATAAAATAGGCTCAGGTACTTTTTTTTCTCGCTCAATAAATGCACTCGCCGAATAAAGACACGCAAAAACAAGCGCAATCGATAAACCCGTTATGACCGCAAAAGGATTCATATACTGACCATAAATAGTAAGCAGAACCACCGGCCCGATATAGCTGACAAAACCTATCCCCCCCGCTCCTGTCCTCTTAATAAAATAATCGCTGCACTTAAAAATAACCCACCCCTGCAGCGTCACCACAATAGCTCCAGCCCACGAATAATAAAGAAACTGCGAAAAAAAAGCGGCTATATACTCCACTGCCCCCCCCGGGTACGTCAGGAATTTCTCCAGAAACGCCCAGCCGAGATAAAAGCACGGAAAATTCGTTATCATTCCGCCCCCATGATAAATAAGGTGAGGCTCTATCCCCAGCCAGACGTAAACATAGAAAGCTATAAAAAATAACAGCCTTCGCACCATCACGCCGGCATTTTGTCCGGATAATTTCTCAAGTAACTTTACCATCGCTTACCCATATATCTTTTTACAACCGCCTGTTATAGCATCTATAATTAAAATATGCAATTCTCTTAACCCCCAAAGAATGATTGTTTTTCAACAGCGATAGAAAAGATAAATATAATGAGCAAGGCAAAACCACACCTGACAAAATGCCTCACCTGGCGCCCCTTCTGCTGGCAAAAAACCCCTCAGACACCTATTGTTCGTATTGAAATGAGTATCGCCCCGAACCGACAAAAATAACCGCCACGTCCCCATCCTGGGAGCTTTTTATTATCCCCTTTACCTCACCCAACTGGCTGCCGCCTTCTGTTACATCGCCTAACTTGGCACTTGGTAACCTGACGGTGGCATCCGTATTCGGTGGTATCTCGATACTGACGGTCATCCTTTTTCCTTCAAGACGCCAGCCCGACTCTACCGCCCCGTACATCGAATCCACACGAGCCTTGGCGTATGTCATCCCTCCCCCCGGATGCGGCTGGATGATGATATGCTTATATCCCGGCTTCTCCTCATCAATCTCGATTCCCGCAACAACCCTGTAAAGCCACTCACCTATCGCCCCGTAAGCATAATGGTTGAAAGAGTTCATACCCACGTCCTGGAACGTGCCATCGGGCTTGATTCCGTCCCAACGCTCCCAGATTGTCGTAGCCCCTTTGGTTATCGGATAAAGCCACGACGGATATTCCTTTCGATTCACTAACATATACGCCTCCTCAAGATACCCGTAATCGCTGAGCACATGACATATCAGCGGCGTCCCTAAAAACCCCGTCGTAATATGTCCGAATCGCTTAACATCGTCGGCCAATCGCTTGGCCATTTTCTCTTTCTGCCCGGCACCAACAAGGTCGAAGGCAAGCGCCAGCGAATAAGCCGTCTGTGTATTGGAGGCCAATCGGGCATTGGGCGTTACAAATTCGTCTCGAAAAACCTTCCTGATTTTCTCTAACATACCCCCGTACTTCGCGACGTCCCCCCTCTTCCCTAAAACCTTGGCCGTCCGCCGCAGCAGCTCTGTGCTTCTGATAAAATATGCCTGGCAAACCAAATCCTTGTCGGTAGTCGCCCCCGGATAGTCCGACCGATTCGTATTAAAGGCAAGCCAGTCCCCGTAAGTAAAATCATTATTCCAGAAATAGCTCTCACCCGCACGCCCAGCCATATAATCCACCCAACCCTTCATACTCGAATACTGCTGCTCGAGAATACGGACATCCCCATAGCAAAGATACATCGTCCACGGAACAACCACAGCCGCATCCGCCCAACCCGCCGACGCCGACGACCCTTCTGGCTCCCCTAAAGACAATACGTTCGGTATCACGTGGGGCACGGCCCCGCTCGGTTTCTGGTCCGCCGCAACGTCAGCCAGCCACCTTGTGTAAAAGGCCCCAACATCGGCATTGAAGCACGCCGTACGCGCAAACACCTGAGCGTCCCCCGTCCAGCCTAACCGCTCATTGCGCTGCGGACAATCCGTCGGCACATCAAGGAAATTCCCCTTTTGACCCCATTTAATATTATGCTGAAGCTGGTTTATCATTTCGCTCGAACATTCGAACGTACCTGTCGATGGGATATCTGAATGAATTACAATACCCCTGAAGGCCTCCGGCGAAAGCTCCCCCGGCCACCCTTCCACCGCCACATAACGGAAACCGTGGAACGTAAAATGCGGCTCAAAGACCTCTTCGCCCTTGCCCCTGAGAATATATTCAACGGTCTGCTTCGCATTTCGCAGGTTCTCAGTGTAGAAATTACCCTCTGCATCAAGCACCTCGGTGTGACGCACCTTAATGTGCGTACCAGCCGCCCCCTTCACCTTCAGCCTCACCCACCCGACCATATTCTGCCCCATATCGATAACCGTCTCACCCTCTGGTGTCTTAAAGACTCCGACAGGCTTAATCTCTTCAATCCTTTTAACTGCCGGCCCTGCCGGAGCAACAAGAATATCCTTACTGTGTTTCACGGCCGTAACTCCCAACCACCCTCCGTCGTCCAGCCCCGTCTTGCTCCAGTTGTCTATCTCAAGGCGGGCGTCGTAAACCTCGCCGTCGTATATATCCGACATCAATATCGGCCCGGTAGAAGCCTTCCACGTCTGGTCGCTAACAATCACTTCCCGGCTCCCGTCGCTGTAAACTACTTCGATTTGAGCAAGAAGCGCAACCTTCTCCCCGTACATATTACGCGGCTTCGACCATGCCAGCCGACCACGATACCACCCGTCACCAAGAATTACGCCAACGCAGTTATTGCCCTCTTTCAGCATCTCTGTAACATCGTACGTCTGGTACTGTAACCGATGCAGGTACGCCGTCCACCCGGGCGTAAAAAGCTGCTCACCCACCACCTGACCGTTAACCTCCATCTGGTAAAGCCCCAGCGCCGTAACATAAGCACGGGCCGATTTGACCGTCCCGTTCAGCATAAACTCTTTACGCAGCATCGGGCAGGGATTTGAGCTGTTCGGGTCCTCTTCAAAATTCGGCTCAATCCAGTCGCCCTTCCAGTCCGACTTCTTCAATAGTCCCATCTCCCAGAATGCCGCCTCACTCCACCCTGAATCCCCCCCCTTATTGTCCCAAACTCGCAATTGCCACCACACCCTTTGACGGGACACCGGAATCTTTCCGCCAAAGAACAATTGCGAACCAAACCTCTGGCGGGAATCCGGAATCTTTCCGCCATAGACAACGTGGACCGACTCCTCCGAATCCACCTTCCCGCTGTCCCACAGCAGGTTCTTACCCCTTGTAAGCTCATCCACACTCCCTGCCGCACGTATCTGGTACCCAGCCTGCCTTACCGCCCGCTCTGTCGATGACATTTTCCAGCTAAGACGTGGTTTGGTTACATCGATACCAATGGGATTTGTCTTATATTCACACTTCATATCAAATACCGACGGCAATGTTCCTGCAAAACTCCCGCTGCCAGCCGACCCAAAAGCAGCCAAAACAATCAGTAATAAAATTATTCTTAAGGTTCGCATTATTGTACCTCCTCTTGAATTTTCGTCCATCATTTATGGTTAGCTTCGAATCGACATAAAGATAAGACAAATAGACGCCCCCGTCAACACCCATCGGCTATAAAAATCAATAAGCCGCATAAAGTGTACAATCACCACACCATTTAATACTCGAAAAATCAACAGATATGTTGACTTTGCTCATCACAGTTGCAATATTTCCGGCATTAAACGCCTCGTTTTATAACCTCTGCAGACGACATACACGGCTCTTCAATCTGTCGCCGAAAGGTCTGCACATAAAAGTTCTTTGTCGTTTCTTATATAGACGCATTTGTACGCAAAAGCCGGATGCGACCAGCACACCCCTCCTCGCATGTCTAATTGTCCTTTTGTAGGCTCAATCAGCCTGACTCGGCTGATTTCATCAAAGCCTTTTGGCGAAAGTCTGCTTATTATCAGTTCGCCGCGCTCATTGAACATCCAGGTTTTGTCCCCGTTTTGCACAAGGTGGATATTGGCCCACCGCGCTGTCGGGACGGCGTCCAGGTTTTCCCATACGCGATCGCCCGTACCAATTTCAAGACACCGCAACTCACCGTAACTATCGACGCCGTAAATATAGTCGCCCAGTATGACCGGGGTCGATATCATGCAGTGCAGGCTGTCGGTGTTCTTTTCGGTTGCCCCCTTGCGGCGCCATACTTTTTCGGTGCTAAGTTTCTCATGGCTGACTTTAAGCAGCAGCGAACCGTCGTAAAAAGAGCTGAACAAAAGATAGTTATTTCGAAATACCGGCGTTGCGACGCTTATTACCATTCGAGATGGTTTAAAAGGCTGCTCCCAGTAAAGTTCTCCGGTCAGGGGATTAAGTCCCGCTGCACGCGCATCGGTCAGGCAGACCAGGACTTTTCTGCCGGCCTGCCGGATGATTATCGGCGAGCAGTAAGAAGCCCTGTCCCCCAGTGCCCGCCATTTTTCTTTTCCCGTTACTTTGTCAAAGGCAGCGAGGCAGGCGTTATCTTCACCCCCGATTAGAACTATAACAAGGCCCTCTTCAACCACCGGTGAAGCGGCTATACCCCAGACAGGCAGTTTGATTTTGTAATCGCTGTTGAGGTCTTTGCTCCATATAACCTTTCCGTTGGCCGCATCGAAACAGAAAAGATGCCCCATCGTTCCGAGCGAGTATGCACGGTTGTCGTTGATGGTTACAGAAGCACGCGGCCCGTCGGGATAACCCACTTTTTTGTAAATACATTCATAGCTTTGCGACCAGATTTTTTTACCGGTCTTCGCGTCAAAGCACAGGACTCGTTCGGCCTGCGCTGGAGTTTTGGGCCGGTCCATAACGTAGACACGGCCGCCGGAAACGGTTGGGCCGCTGTAACCGTTTGAAACTTCGCTGCGCCACTTGATTGGCACCTCGTTACTGTCAAACCTCTCAACTATCCCCTTTTCCTGCCAGATACCGTCTCGATTGGGGCCTCGCCATTGCGGCCACTCCGCCCCAAAGCTCACACCACACAACAACAGCCCCCAAATCATCACCTGTAAAAATACTCTCAGCCTTGTCATCTTGCCGCCTTTTCCTTAAATCGATATTGAATTAAATGCAGTTCACAATATTAAACGCC
>CAZTKW010000062.1:0-11354 GCA_964614315.1 uncultured Pirellulales bacterium | reverse complement strand
AACCCAGGCTTTTTACGCAGCTGAGGCTGGTATAGAATACGGGGTTGTATGGTTAAAAAAACTCTCACGTGAACAGAAACAAGCTCTGTATTCTGATGGTGATATTCTTAATAACAGTCAAATCCCTCTCCCTACAGTGGAAGGTTTCACTTTTGATGTTTTGACAGTAGAAAAAGATGGTAATTTCGAGGCAAAGGTGGTCGAGTCAGGACCGTTTAAAGGATTGATGGCAAACATCCAGAAATATAAGATTACTTCTCAAGCCACATCTAATGATTCAGATGTTATTTCTGCAAGACTGGTTCAATCGATTGCTTACCAGGGATTCCACCTTTTCCAATTTGCCGCTTTTTATGAACAGGATCTGGAGTTACACCCGGGGCCGGAAATGACTATTTCAGGCAGAATGCATTCAAATCACGATATTTACTTAACATCCGGCAGTACACTTTCTATTGATTCTTACCTTACTTCCTGCGGCAATATTTATGACAACAGAAAACCGGGAAACCCAGAGACTGGAACTATCCAGATCAAGGACGCAGATGGAGTTTACAAGGTTATGGACTTTGACAGCACTGATCCGGATTGGACAAATAAAGCCTTAGAGACCTGGGGTGGAACAGTCAAGAGTCAAGTCCATGGAATCGAAACATTAAGCCTTCCCCTTCCTGTTGGGTCTGAATCCATTGATATAATCAAGCGCGGTGACGCTGGAGATCCCGAAACACTACAAGAAACCAAATTTTACTATCAGGCAGATTTACGCATTATTGATGGGGTAGCCTATAATAAATCGGGCAGTGTGGTAGATTTGACTTATGACAAAAATGGTGTCAGTGTAAATCCTGTTGATATGAGCAAGTCTTTCTATAATTATCGAGAGGAAAAAGATGTCAGGGTTACAGAGATTGATATAACTAAGTTAACAGAAAGTGGAAAATTCCCTTCTAATGGAATCCTGTATGTTTCAACCTATAGTGCAGGTACAGGTGAGCAGGATGGAGTTAGATTAGTTAACGGTTCAACATTTCCGTCACAGGGATTAACATTGGCAACTGATAATCCCCTTTATATTCAGGGAGACTATAATCTAAATAAAACACCATCATCGGTCATCTGTGATGCAATAAATGTTCTTTCCAATAATTGGCAGGACGTAGATACGTGGCAGACTGCTACCAACACGGAAGTAAATACTTCTTTTATAGCGGGGCATACACAAACGATAGATTCGGATTATGGAGGGGGGCTGGAGAATTTTCCCAGATTTCTCGAAAGCTGGAGTGGGAAGGAGTATAAGATGACCGGGTCAATGACCAGTCTCTGGTTTAGTGAAATAGCTACCGGACAATGGCAATACGGTCTGCCCTACTACGAAGCACCTAATCGCAATTGGGGATTTGAGGGGATCTCAGACCTTTCCATGCTTCCGCCGGGAACGCCCGTCGTGTACGCAACCTACAGAAATAACTGGCAACAGCAGTGACTGCAAGGGAGCGATTCCACCATGTCTTGGAGAGTCCAAAACCAAGTATAGTTGTAAGTTCTTTCCGCTGCCCTCTATGGCCGATAACCTTTAAAAAATCCCTCTTTTAATCTTCATTGATATTCCTTTTTAAAAGCTTTGGCTCAAGCGACACTTGGTATACACTAAAAATCTTCATTCGGGTGTATAACCAACAATATTTATAGGACATCGCAGAAAAATCCACTACATTTACCTGCCCAAAAGCTCACATTGTAATTTCTAAGTAAAACAGCCATCTGTTTAAGCCGATTAAGACCTTACGTTCAGAAATCGGATTACTTCCGTTTCGGAGAAACGTGAATGTAAAACAAAATGCTATGCGTTATTCACGTGGTTTAGGGTGAAGAACTTATGAGTTTAGATTTGAAAAAACTGCTTAAACTCGGCCAAAGCGAGGTATTGGGGCTGGATATCGGCTCTTCCACCGTCAAAATTGTCCAGATGTACAAAAACAACGGCAGCCTTGCAGTTACCGCAGCCGGCATAACTGAAATTGTCAATGATTCGGAAGATGACAACCAAAACGAAGTAACAAACACCGTCAACGCAATTCGTGATTGTCTGCATTCAACTCAAATTCAAACGCGATTTGCCGTCTGCAGCATATGCGGCCCGGAAGTCGCCGTGAGAAATTTTAAATTCCCTCCACTGCCGCCGGAAGAAATAACTGGAGCGGTCACGCTCGAAGCTGCACAGGTCTGTCCATTCAACGTGGAAACCGGCGGTGTTGATTACCAGTTAATACTCAGTGATGATAGCAGTGTCAGTGGCATCCTTGCAGCAACAACCAACAAGATGATAGAAAGAAAAAGACAACTTGCCGAAAAAGCTTCTCTTAACAGCGTCCTGATGGATGTCGATGGATTGGCGCTCTTGAATTGCTTTAGCTCGCTGGCCCCTGGAAAAGAATCACAGGGTGAGCCTACCGGTGAATTCGAACAGTCAGGACAGAGACAGGCAACTGCTATCTTAAACGTCGGCAGCTCATTCACAAATCTGGCGATTATCGGCGACAACGGGGCTCCCTTTATTAGAGATATAGCTTATGCAGGTGACGGAATTATAAAACAAATTGCCAATGAAAATAACGTGACCACAGATATTGTTAAAAAGATTCTGTTAAATACCTCGAACACAACAGAGCCGGAGTTGGGACTCAAAGGTAGCTTGAAAAATGCCTGCCGAAAATTGGTCGATGATGTTGCCGATAGTCTCAAATTTTATACAGCTCAGGGAAAGTCGAACTCGGTTAATAAGGTACTCGTTTGTGGTGGTTTTGCAATGGTCGATGGTTTCGTAGAACTGTTGGACGAGCAGCTTCCGACCGCCGTTGTGTTATGGAATCCCTTTGAACAGGCAAAATGTGATGTGCATGAATGCTGCAAAGATATCCTTTACCTAAATGGGCCGGCAATGGCGGTAGCAGCCGGTCTTGCTATGAGGACAATTTGATATGTTTGAGATAGACCTATTGCAGGGACAGGGCGTTCCGATTAAGAGCAGCCCAAAAAACATAGCAGCCGCCGCAATTGCCTTTGCGTTGCCTCTTATTATCTCGATAGTAATGTTCAGTGTTTATCTGAAAAATAATATTTCTATGTCGATACAGAAAAGTCAGATAGCTAATTACGAAACCAAAATTGAAGAATTGTCCGATGCCCTACAAATGCAAAAATCATTTGAGCAGGAAAAAGAAACTATAAAAACCAGCTTGGATGAGGCTGAGTCCGCTCTTGCCAGGCACACCCAGTGGTCGCCCATTTTGGTGGAACTGGTAAAGAATATGCCCGATTCGGTAATACTCACAAGGCTTGAGGTAAAACAGCATTTTACAAAAAGAAAAGTGCCCAAAAAAGATGACCCTGAAAGAACTGTTGACATCAGTGTCCCCATAAGGACTTTACGGATAACTCTTAATGCCAACCCGCAGACAAACAGTGACGAGGCGGTTAAGAATTTCAGGAACAACATTCTCGCTTCGGCAGTAATCGGACCAAAACTCGAAGACCTTAGAGTTTCACAGGAAGTTGAAAGCTTTCTGGGCAAAGAGGTCGTCTCATACGAGATAGACTGTATCCTTAAACCGCAACTATAAGGAACGCTTTTATGAAGGTGATTTATAAAAAACATTTTAAGAAAATAGCTTTAGTGTGGCTTGGCTATCTCATGCTGCCGCTTCTGGTTTATATATCAGCGCTGGCACCTCAGAAAAAAAATATAAAAAATATTGAAAAACAAGCCTCAGAAAAAAAACAGATATACGACTCCGCTCTTCAAGCTGCAAAGCAGGAAACTAAAACCAAGTTAAATAAACAACTCAAACAGTTCCAGGAGAACCTGGAGAATTTCGTTATTAACTTCGAGGATTCTGCTGATTTGACATTCGACATTAGTCAAATTGCCGGAGAGAAAAAAGTTGGCGACTTCAGTATTAAAACAAAAGACAAAAGCGGTATAACAGCAATAGCTAATTGCAGCCAGATATGCGAGAGTCAGTTCGATATCAGCTTCACTGCCGATTTTAATAAATTTGCGACTTTATTAAATGCTATCGAGAGACATTGGCCGGTCGTTTTCGTTGATAAGTTCGCTATATCTCGCTCAAAACAGGATGATTTAGAACACCCTGTGACTATGAACCTGACTGTTTTTGTTAAAAAGAAACAGGAAATTTAAAAAGTTAGGCGACAGAAGGATATTAAAGCTAATAAAAAGACTTTTTTTGATAGGATAAATGAGAACAATAGCGATAACAAATCAGAAAGGTGGTTGTGGCAAAACTACTACTGCGGTTAACCTTGCAGCAGCCTTTGCAGAAAAGGGCAGGACTGTGCTGCTGGTAGACCTTGACCCGCAGGGCCACTCTACACTCGGATTTGGTTATGACCCTGACACTTTGAACAAAACAATATACGATGCTCTCACCAATACTCGAATTCCAATTTATAAAGTTTTAATAGGTACCGCTATCGAACGGCTTGACCTGGCGCCAAGCAATATCATGCTCTCCGGTGCCGATATTGAAATGGCAAGTATACTTGGAAGAGAATTTATACTGGGCGAACAGCTCAGAAAAATAGCACGTGCATATGACATATGCATTATTGATTGTCCACCAGCCATCGGATTGTTGGCAATCAACGCTCTTATCGCCAGCACAGATGTCGTTGTACCTGTTCAGGTACACTACTATGCTATGGAAGGGCTAAAACAGCTCTTTGAAACCGCCAACATCATCAGGGAAAACTTCCATCCCTGTTACGTAAAAATCCTGGGATTATTGTTGACACTTGTTGAAGACGCAGTCCCATTCAGTAAGCAGATTGAGAAGCAAATGAGGGCTTTTTTCGGTGATTTGGTATTTGAAACAGCTATTCACAGAACCATAAGCTTAGCTGAAGCTCCAAGTGCCGGCCAGCCCATTTTAACTTACGCTCCCCAAAGCAGAGGAGCCCATGAATACAGAGCTTTGGCTGATGAGATAATTTACGGGAAGGCAGAACCAGGCGCTGACCGTCCCCTGCAAATCCGGGATATTACTCAACACACAGCCTTGCCTGAGGAGATATACAATGGCAGAGCATAATGAAGGTTTACAAAAAGGAGTTTCGTCGATTTTTAGTGGCGTACCAATTCCCAAAAGCAGTGGAGCTCTGCAAATACCTCAACAGCCTGCTTCGGACAATACCGGCAACGAACCCGTAAAAACGGCTTATACCCAGCCTGAATCGCATGATTCTCCCTTTGCTGCTGTTCCGGCCCGGCAGAACCAGACGGATATGCCGTCAGAGTTAAACCCGCTGCCGAATATACAACCAAGCAATTATGATATAAACAAAAACCAGATACAAATACGTCTGCAGAATATCTGGGAAACGATAAAAGACCGACTCCTTACCCCAACGCCCGGTGTCAGCAAATCAAAACATATAACAACCGTGGTAATGATTCCGGTTCTTTTTGTCATAATGATTGTTGTATTTACAAAACTCTTCTACAAGCCCTCAACTAAGAAAACTCGGCCTACTGTTTCCCAGACCACCTCCGTTGCTGTTGCTTCTGATAATAAGACTGATTGGCAGATTCCCGAACCATATCCGACCGGGCTTCGTGACCCGATGCAGTTCGGCTCATCTGTAGCTGCCGAAACCGACACTTCCGGACCAATTGTACTAAAAGGTATTGCCTACAGCGAAGACAATCCCTTCGCGATTATCGGCAGCCAAATAGTCAAAGAGGGTGATAAAATATTTGATGCAACCATTATAAAAATAAACCCAGATAGCGTCGAATTTGAAATAAATGGCGCAAGAAAGATACAAAAAGTTCAGCGATAAATGAAAGGTACTATTATGATACACTTTATGGATTTTGAAAAAATACTGTTCCGTGTTGTGCTTATTTTTGTCATGTTAACCTGTCCCGTCACCGTTGCCGAAAACGAGGACACCCAACTTTCCCATAAGGAAGTTTTGACCTCGCTCGAACAGCGCATGCTCAAGGAAATAAGCATCGATTTCAGGAACACGCCCATCGAAGACGTCATAAGAGTAATGGCTGCTCAAGTCGATGTAGACATCGTAAAAAGCCCAAGAGTCGTAGGAAATGTAACCGCTACGCTTACAAATGTCCCTCTGCAGGAAGCCCTGTCAAATATTCTTGCTGCTCATGGATATGGATATGTCGCTGACAAAAATATGATAAGAATAGCTGCGATAGAAGAAATTACTGAAAAGGCTGAAAGGCTTGAAAGCAAAATTTATCGGATTACTTATGCCGATGTAAAAGAAGTCGAAAAATCTTTAAAGAAATTTATCTCATCACGAGGTTCACTATCCGCAAATCCCGGCACAAGCAATATAATCGTTACTGATACAGAAAGCCAGGTCAAGGCCATAACCAACTTCATTGACGAAATTGACCGCATAACTCCCCAGATATTAGTTGAGGCAAGGGTCTACGATATAACCAGCAAAGACATACTCGACATTGGTGTCGAGTGGAGTGCCGGCAGAAATACCACTTATGTAGATGGCGTACCTGCTGCCGGCCGAACAGACCCGTTCATAACAACAGCCTTTGACGGAACAACCATCTTTACTGATACTACAGCAGGATTACGGCTCGGTTGGCTCAATGACAGCATTGACATAGATCTCTTGTTAAAAGCCCAACAGGATAATATCGATGCAAAGCTTCTTGCTAATCCGAGAATATTGGTACTTGATAACGAAACGGCACTTTTCGATATAGTAACGGAACATCCTTACGTGGAACGAACTATAACGGGAAACACTGTTCAGGAAACGGTTAGCTTTAAGAATGTTGGTGTTAAGCTTGAGGTTACACCGCACTTTACAAGAGATGGCATGCTAAGATTGCATATCATACCCGAATTTGGCATTGTTGTGGGGCAGGTTCAAATTGATACAACTGATGTACCTATTGTTGATACTCGTAAAGTTGACACAATAGCACTGGTGGGAGATGGCCAGACAGTGGTCCTGGGCGGTATGAGAAAAAAGAATGTCAGCAACCAGATTAACAAGGTACCGTTGCTTGGCGATTTGCCCCTGCTTGGCGCACTCTTCAGATTCGAAGGAGAAGATACCACTATTAACGAACTGGTTGTTTTCATTACACCAAAGATTATCGAGCATTCGGTTTTGTCAGAATCCGAGAAAAGAGCATACGAAGCAACCAGGTTTGACGGACCAGTACCAACTTCTACCAGAGCTGAAAAAGCCATGGAATTACAGCCCTAACTGCAGATAGCATATTGGAAATTGATTAGTCTTTCTTTACATAAAGCGTCTGGCTCGGGAACGCAAACTCGATTTGTGTAGCTTCAAACCGCTTCATAATCTCTAAATTGACCCGCTCATTAACTCCCTGGTACACCCAGTAGTCAGCGGGCTTGACCCAGTAGCTCATATATATATTCAACGACCAGTCGTTAAAATCACTGAAATATACCCTCGGCGGCTTCTCAGAATCGGTGTTTATCTCCGGCACATCCGCCAGAACCTCTTTTATAATCTCGACCGCCTTTTGTGCCTTCTTATGACCCGAACCATACGTTATGGTAATATTTGATGTCCGGCGAATAAAGGGACGCCTGCCGACATTTTCCACGGCGGTGTTTGCTATCACACTGTTGGGAACAGTCACAAGATGACCCTCCAGTGTCCGGATTTTTGTGCTTCGAAATCCCACTTCCTCAACCGGCCCATAATGCTCCCCGACTTTTACAAGTTCGTCGATTTGAAAAGGTTTGTCTGCAAAAATCGTCACAGAACCGAAAAAATTCGCTATTGTGTCCTTAGCAGCAAGGGCTAACGCGATACCACCGACACCGGCGCTGAGCAGAATTGCCTTTATCTCCGCACCCAATATCCCGTCTACAATCCAAAGGACCGCTATTATCGCAATTGTAATGCGAAGCGCCTTGCGTATCACCGGTACAAGCATATCATCCAGCTTTGTTTGTGTCTTGCTTGTCCACCGTTCTAAATAATACTCGATAATATCAACCAGCCGATAAAACGCGTATGCTAATGCGATTGCTGCTACCGCTTGGACAATTTTCATCCAGTAACCTTCGATTACAGAACTGATACCTTCGTCCCCGAAAACCAAAAACATCTTGCATACGAACAAACCCAATGCAAAAAGGGCCACCGAAATCGGTTTGGTCAGACATCTCAGGAATAATGTCGTTGCCTTCACACCGTGTTTCCCGTCTCTGCGCAAGGCATAGTTATTAATAAAATACTGGACTATCCGCCCCGCTGCCATTACCACAAGAACTACTAATAAAACCACCAAAAATCGCCAAATAGCATTACCCTTGATGATTTCATAATTGATGGTCTTGTCCCACCAGTTGCTTGAACCAGTAATTTCTGACAATATCCTCATATCCTATTCTCCCAGACAATGTGCATCAAACATTTTGGAAACATCCGGTTTTTCATATCTCGTATTTATATCCTATTGCACCCGTTTTTACCACCAAAACAGCTATTTTTTTGTATAATTTTTTGTTTTATTACAAAAAATGTGAGCAATTTGTCTTCCGGGCGCATAATATAGTATGTCAAATCAATGTCAAAAATTTAAGGACAAATAAAATGAAACAGCAAATAATATCTTCAATAACGATTTGTTTGTTGGCCTGTTCAACTGCTTTCGCCGCGCCGAAAAAACTACCCGCCTCAGGTGTCGGCCTGACAGTTTACAATGACAACTTTGGCGTCATAAGAGAAACTCGCAATATGTCCTTTGAAAAAGGCGCCAACACCGTCAAGTTTACCGATGTCGCCTCTGCCATTGACCCGACCAGCGTAAACTTCAAATGCCTCTCTTCCCCCGGAGCAGTATCCATCCTCGAGCAAAACTATGAATACGACCTCGTCAACTCAGACAGTCTGCTCAAACGCTATATAGACAAAAACGTTACTGTCCTCTTAAAAGGCAGCGGTGCAGATACCGGCAGGGAACTCACCGGCACACTTTTGGCCTCACTGGGCACAGAACTCATCTTGAAAAGCCATACGGATGATATTGAGATTATAAGTAGAAACAGCGTTGAAGAAGTCTCCCTCAAGGAATTGCCCGATGATTTAGTTACCAAACCTACTTTGGTCTGGCTCGCAAGTGCAGAAGAAAAAGCCGACTATCTATGCCAGATAACCTACACAACAGGCCAAATCAACTGGCACGCCGATTATTCGGCCCTGCTGAATGCTGATGAAACCAAAATCGATTTTTCCGGCTGGGTAACTATCGACAATAAAAGCGGCGCTACCTACAAAGACGCTGCCATTAAACTAATTGCCGGCGACGTCAGAAGAATAACTGAACCAGAACCAATTTCTCGCGGGAAAATGTTTGCGCTTGCCGAACGTGCCGGGGGAGTCGGCTTCGAAGAAAAGGCCTTTGCCGAATACCATCTTTATACACTCGGCCGAAAGAGCACAATAAACAATAATCAGGTTAAACAAATTGAATTTATCACTCCGGCACTTGAAGTACCGACAAAAAAACTCTATATCTATGAACGCACCAAAATCAATGATAAGATTCAGATAAAACTTGAATTTGAAAACACCGAGCAAAACCACCTTGGCATCGCCCTGCCCAAAGGCAAGGTGCGGGTATTCAAAAAAGACCCCGCCGACGACAACCTCGAATTTATTGGCGAAGATACTATCGACCACACCCCGAGAAAGGAAAAATTATCGCTTTATATCGGCAATGCCTTTGACATCATCCCCGAGCACACCATTCTTGACAGCAAGCGAAGCCGGCGTATGTCGCAAGAAACACACAAAATTGAGCTTCGAAACAGAAAAGACGAACCTGTAAAGGTTTTTGTCGACGAAATTTTCCCTGCATGGGTCAATTGGACCATTGATAAGAAAACCCATGAATACGAAAAGCAAGACGCCCACACTGCAAGGTTTGAGGTAAAAATCCCAGCAGATTCGACCGACACGATTGAATACACCACCACACAGACTTGGTAATCTGCCTGTTATGCCTGAATAAACAGAAAAAAAGTAAAAGCTGGTATTTGCTAAAGGAATAATATTATGAAGCGCAGCTCAGTGAATTTTATAATCGATTTGGTCGGCTTTATAAATTTCTTATGCCTGACCTTTACCGGCCTTATTATGAAGTATATTTTACCCCCCGGTACCGGAGGACAAGGTCGCCTCCTGCACCAAGGACTCGGCAGAGAACACATAAAACAATTCTGGTATATGGGCCGCCACGATTGGGGCAATATCCATTTCTATTTGGCAGTTTTGTTTGTTACTTTGATGACTGTACATATAATTTTACACTGGGCCTGGATTAAAAACTCCTTTAAGTCCATCATTCCCTCTCCCGGAAATACCTCATCTTGATAATTTCAAGCCTCGTTATATGTAATCTTTTCTGGGCTGTTCGTTGAGCCGAGCAGTCTCATTGGTTACGGCTATTTCAGCTCGACGGACCAGTAAGCATGGTCGAGGAATTGTTTCCAACTGTGGTAACGCTGATGAGCTAAGTGAACATGGATCAACGGATTGCGTTTTGGCTTGAAAGGTTTTTGAATAAGTTTCAATCCTGCCTGTCGAGGTGTCCGGCCGCCTTTTTTCACGTTGCATTTTGTACAGGCGCAAACAATATTGTCCCACGCTGATTTGCCGCCCATACTCTTGGGGATAACGTGATCGAGCGACAGCTCGCTTGTTGGATAACGCCTGCCGCAGTATTGACAACTGTTTTTGTCGCGGGCGAAGATATTGCGACGGTTAAATCTCACCTCGTTTCGCGGCAGATGGTCGTAAAATAACAGCCGGATAATACGCGGCACTGCGATATAAAAACTCACGGTTGAAACCCAATCATGTCCATCAGGCTCGAAATTACGCTTGAACTCGCTAACCTCACACCAACTCTGGAAATTATAGTTCGAATAGACACCTTCCTCGAACGAAACAACCTCTGCAAGCTCACGAAATAGAAGGGAAAATGCACGCCGAGCACGAACTATACGGACAGCCATATAATGCTTGTTCAGTACAAGAACATTACAGTCTAAACCGGATTTGAACTCCGAATAAAGCATAATTTCCAGTCACCAAACTACTCCATCTGACTGTTTAAATAACACAATTCTCTATAAATTGCAAGAAAAAACCACAACTCCCCACACAGCACCGGCGGCGAAATACCATACATCAATTTATGTTGTGTATATCGCGCTAAAGTTGAACTGTCAATATGCTTTGTTGAAAAGGTTAAAGGTATTTTATTAATCAGGTCGAAT
>CAZTKW010000061.1:0-11369 GCA_964614315.1 uncultured Pirellulales bacterium | reverse complement strand
GTCGTGTACAAATCAAAGCAATAAGTTGCAGAGGAGGAAAGGACTGGCAAAGCCGGGAAATGGTTATTAGAATAAAGGCCCTAAGATTGCTAAAAAGTGTTTTGATTTTAAGCGGTCACTGCAAAATTGAAAGAAAGGTTTGAGTTATGGGAAAGAGGCTTTTTTTTGCGGCAGTAATGTGTGCTTTATTGTATTCGGGATGCGGCAAGGAGAAGGGGGGCGGCGAGGAGACGGAATTAGTGATTTTGTGCGGCAGCTCTTTTGTACCCCCGATGAAACAGATGTGCGAGGAATTTACGTTAAAGACAGGGACAAAGACCATTTATACGGTGGCTGGCAGTGAAGATTTTCTTCCTCTCGTTAAGGCCGGTCAAAAAGGCGATGTGCTGATTACGCACGACCCATACCTGGATTATGTCAAGGAGGCGAACGTTTGGGCGAGTGACGCTCAGACGGGATTTGTTGCTCCCGTAGTGGCGGTGCAAAAAGGGAATCCTAAAGGTCTTGCGAGGTTTGAAGATTTGACAAAGGAGGGTTTGAAGGTTGCACTCAGCAACCCGGAGTATTCAACTTGCGGAGAGATGGTTTTCGCACTGCTTGAAAAGAAGGGTATAAAAGATGCCGTGATGAAGAATGTCGGCAACCGGCTGACCAAAGGGCACAACGCATTAGGGACTTTTTTACAGACGGGGACGGTGGACGCGGTTATAATGTGGAACGGCGTTGCCAATACTTTCAAGGACAGTGTCGATATCGTGGCGACACCATACGATTACGACACTGAAATTGCGGTGCAGGTGATAGGGCTGAATTACTCGCAATACGGCGAAGAGGTGAAAGAATTAGTTGATTTTGCACAGACAAGGGGCAAAGAAATCTTTGCCGAGCATGGTTATGTGAAGTAAGCGAGGGAAAATAAAATGAGGCTAATAAGAACAGTTTTAATTGTTGTAACAGTAATAATACTTTGCGGGTGTGAAGGCGACAGGCCTTCAGATGGGGATTCGGAGGCGGTGGAATTACTGCTTTACTGCGGTGCTGGGATAAGGCCGCCGGCGGACGAGCTGGTGGAGACTTTCGGGCGTGAACATAACATTAAAATCGTAACCGATTACGCCGGCAGCGAGGTACTTTTGTCGAAGATAAGGCTTGTCCAGCAGGGGGATTTGTATATGCCGGGAGACAGGCATTATGTTGAGCAGGCGAGGCGGGAAGGGATGATACTTTCGCAAAAATCTGTCAGCTACTGGGTACCAACTATACTGGTCCAAAAAGGGAACCCTAAAAAGATATCTGGGTTGGAGGATTTGCTCCGGCCCGGATTGAAATTAGGGCTGGGGGACGCGAATGCCTGCGCGATAGGCCGGTCAACGAAGCGGATATTTGCTAAGAATAATATCAGATGGGAAGATGTTGAAAAAAACCTTATGTATCAATCCCTTACGGTGAACGAGCTTGGTATGCAGATACAGGCCGGCTCTCTCGATGCGGTTATTGTTTGGGACGCGATGGCGCGATACTACAGCGAACACGGCGACCAAGTACCTATCGGGGCCGCGAAGAATATAATATCCACAGTTGATGCCGGCGTGTTGAAGTTCACAAAAAACAGAGAGGCGGCGGAGGAGTTTGTCACATTCCTTACGTCCGAGGCGGGGCGGGGGATATTTAAGAAACATAACTACCGAACCGAGCTGCCGGAATAAAAAGGAGGGGGCGAGGGTTGTTTTCCATAAGGCCCGTGAGGGCACTTTTACAGAAATGTTATTCGGCGAACACCCCAAAAAGCCCACAGAAAAGCCCTCTAATCAAGGCCTCGCCGCCGGAAAGTTGAGAAAAGTTAAATTTTTTGAATTTTTCCTTGATTTTTGCCGAAATTGAACGTATATTATATACAGAGTAGCAATAACGTACATTATGTACAGGAGGATAAAATGACTACTGTTAATATTACAGAGCTTCGGCCGAAGTTGAGCGAATACGCCGACGATGTTTGTTTTCGCGGGGAGAGGATAGTTGTTGAGCGAAAGGGAAAACCAGCTTTTGCTATGGTTTCTGTCGAGGACTTCGAAGCAATTGAAGCACTCGAAGAAAAGATAGATATACAGGAAGCAAAAAAGGCACTGGCAAAAGGCAAATTCATCCCGATAGAAAAACTGGAAGCTGAATTGGGTTTGTAATAGAATACAAGGATGTATAAGGTTGTAATTTCAGAAGATGCGGCTGATTTTATCAGAGGGCAAACAAAGAGAATCCAACGGCAACTATATAAGAAAATCAAGGCGCTGGGGCAAAATCCTCATCCACCAAAGTCAATAAAACTGGAAGGAGAAGACAATCTATACAGAATAATCTCAGGCTGGTACAGGATAATATATACTATTAAGAATAAAGAGTTACTAGTCTTAGTGCTAAGAGCAGCCCACCGCAAAGAAGTATATCGTCGCTTACCCAAAGCATAGGCCTACAACTGGAGCAATAATCAGGCCAATTCTCTTATTTTTGCGTTAAGGATACTTTTGAAAAATATAAGCGGCGTTGCGCCGCCGCATTTGGCTATCTATAGCGAGTGAACAGTCGGTATTTGTGTTTGAATAATACCGCGATTTTACTATAATGGCCGTTCCGAAAGGACGGATTTAGAATAACCGGTATAATTTTAAGGAATGCATTATGGTTTTTCTGGAAGAGTTCTACGAACTTTTGCTACTGGGACATTTGTTTGCGACGTTCGTACTGGTGGGGAGTATGACGCATAATCTGCTCATCGTGCTTGGTTATGTGCGCGGCAGGTTCGGGCGGCAAAAACTCGAACTACTCTATGTTAAAGTGTCTTTCTGGACTTATATAATTGTTTACGTGCTGGGAGCATTGTGCTACCCGGCTTTCAGGATTTATATTCGGGGGACGTATTTCGACGCTCAACTTCCGTGGGCCACGGGTCTTTTCGAGGTCAAGGAGCACTGGGGGGCTATTGGTTTGGCGCTGTTTTTTGTTTATTATTTTCTGCGAAGAAGCTTTCAACCGGAGAGCGAAAAAGAGAAGCTTTATCTCTATGTTCCGCTTTGTCTTCTGCTGAATTTAATTCTGTGGTATAAGGTTATTGTCGGTTGTTACCTGTCACTTCTGAAAGGGTCGTGGTAATGAAAAAATCAGATGTTACTTATATCGTGGGTTCTGTTTTTGCGGCTATGACGGCATTTTTCTACTGCTGCACGAGGTGGTTCAGCATCAATCTGCCGCGTTACTATCCGCTGGAACATACGTGGAAATGGGTAAATGAAAAGGGGGTTCCCTCTCAGGGCTGGTATGCGATGCAGGTGTTTGCGTACCTTGCCGGCGGCGCTGCGGCGCTGGTTGTTTGGCTGGCGCTGCGGCGCAAGGGGCGTGATGGGTTAAATCTCAAACCCGGCGTGGTCAGGTGGGTCGGGATGATTGCAAGCGTGATAGTGATATACTGTATGGGCTATATAGTTTACTATGAATTCGATAAGTGGGGCATTTTTTAGAAAGGATTTATCCAGTTGGCAAGAGCAGCTAATTCACCTGTGAAAGGCTGGCGAGGCCGGGTGTTTGCAGCGGCAGGTTTCTTTTTTCTGATTGTTTTTTTGATGTTCATCCTGCTTCTGATAATCACGGACATTTTCTATATTGATAAGAAAGCCGTTTTGACAGTGCTTACCTCGGGTTTTATACGGCACGCCCTATGGATGAGTGTGTGGACGAGTTGCGTGACGACGTTTTTTTCGGTGCTTTTTGCCGTTCCGATAGGATACGTACTTAGCCGTTTTCAATTTCCCGGACGGATTCTGGCTGACACCATTGTAGATTTGCCGATTGTATTTCCTCCGCTGGTGGCGGGACTTACCCTGCTGGTATTTTTCTCTCAAACTGCCATAGGCAAATGGGTGCAGGAAGACCTGGGGTTAGAATTTGTTTTTCAGCCGAAGGGCATTGTGCTTTGCCAGTTTTTAGTCGCCGCCAGTTTTGCAATCCGTTCGACGAAAACGGCTTTTGACGATGTTGACCGTCGTTTCGAGAGAGTGGCCCTGACCCTGGGTTGTACACCGTGGGGCAGCTTTCGGCGAGTGTCGCTGCCATTAGCTATAAACGGGATTATTGCCGGCGGGATTTTAACGTGGGCCAGGGCATTCGGCCTTTTCGGTCCGCTGATGATATTTGTGGGGTCATTTCGGGGCAGAACCGAGGTTTTAAGCACGACCGTGTTTTTGGAACAGTCTGTGGGGAATCTGGAAGTAGCTTTAGCGGTGGCATTGCTGCTGATATTTGTGGCCCTTTTCGCTTTGTTAGTCATTCGTCTTGTGGGCGGCAAAGCTCTGGTGAAATTATGATTCGAACAGACCAGCTTTCATTTAGTATCGGCGATTTCGAGTTGCGTTGTCTCAATCTCGAAGTCGGGGAGGGGCAGTATTTTGCTCTTTTGGGTCCTCCGGGTTCTGGTAAAAGTGTTTTTCTGGAGTGCCTTTGCGGGCTCAAACAAATCAAATCGGGACATATTTATATTGACGGGCGCGATGTAACTGGTCTTGAGCCCCGCCGGCGTGACATCGGATATGTGCCTCAGGATTATGCCCTGTTTCCACATCTGTCTGTAAGGCAGAACATCGAGTTTGGGCTGCGTGCCTGCGGCGTCGGTCGAGAGGCAATTTTCAGTAAGGCAGCTCAGATTGTGGAAATGCTGGAGATAGGGCATCTGTTAAAACGGCGCATCAACGGGCTTAGCGGGGGTGAGAAGCAATGTGCGGCCCTTGCAAGGGCCCTTGTTCTGCAGCCGAAAGTGTTATTGCTCGATGAGCCTGTTTGTGCCCTTGATGAGGCTACAAGGCAAAAAATATGCGTTCTGTTACGACGCGTCCAGCGTCAGCTCGGCCTGACCACCATCCACGTCAGCCATAACCTGGAGGAGGCATTTTCTGTGGCGGACCAAGCTGCTATATTGCACCGGGGCACTTTGCAACAGGTCGGTGCTCTGAATGAACTGCTGCGCAAGCCAAAGAACGAGTTTGTGGCACGCTTTATGCGGTGTGAAAATATTTTTAATGGTGAGGTAATAAGTCAAGAGACTCAATCTTCAAATACCCTTGTGAAGTTCGGTGATTTCCAATTGCAGCTCTCAGGTCAACACAGTGGTGCAATCAAATTCATAATTCGTCCGGAAGATGTGCTCATTTTTCCTGAAAGCCAGTATGAGGGCAAGGATGAAAACAAATTTCGTCTCAATCTTACTAACTGGCGGCACTATGGCAGCTATATCAGGGTAGAGCTGGACGGGTCTTTCGAGCTTGTTGCCCATCTGCCTCATGCAGAGTTTGCCGGTTTGAAGGCCGAGAGTGGCAGAAGCGTGACGGTTGTTTTAAGGCCGGAAGATTTTCACGTATTGGGAGGCTAACTAATTCTGTTTTTTTTGCCAATCTCATTTGTCCCACTCACAGGGCCAGCTTTAGGTTTTTTCCATCAGTACCAACAAAAGTACAACAGATTTTTTTAAAAGCTGTACAAATTTGCTAACCAACCTTTTGCAGCTCTATTGTTTGAAACATACCCAACAGGTTATTCATCGGGGACAGTAAATATTCTACAGCTTTTACAGCCGGATAAGTAAACGACGGCAGCAACTGGCGCAATGTCAGACCGCCGCTTAGCAGGTATCGCAGGGGGGTATGATTGCGTATTGCGACAACTCTCAGTGAGGGGAATTCACTTTCAAATACATCTCGGTCGCGCGAAAATATTATCCATGGAATTGCGCCGTTACCGTTCGAGAGCGGCCCGGTATCCTCCATCTCCCATTTTGCCTTAGTATCGAAGCGTTCGTGATGAAAGTTGCGATAGATGAATCGGGCCCACAATGTATTTGCAGGTTCAATCATAACGATTTTTCCGGCAGGCTTAAGGATCCGTAAGGCCTCGCGAAAGAAGGCTCTCGGGTCGGTTATGTGATGAAGAACGTCAACCATAAAAAAAGCGTCAATACTTTTTTCTTCGAAGGGCATATTAAGGACGGAAAAGACGTTGTCAACACCCGGCAACTCAAGAACATCGGAGGTAGCGACATTGGGTATTACTTCTTTAATGAATCCCCCGCCGCTGCCGAGTTCAACAAGCAATTTCATTTCAGGCTCCGGTACCGCAGTTAAAAACTGTTCGTAGAAATCAATATATAGTTTTTTAAGAAACGGTTTTTTTTGTATAATTTTGGCGTGCAGCAGTGTAACAGCAGGGTCATCGAGGTTATTAATACGGCTGGTCTCGGGCAGTTTAAGCCATTGGATTATTTTCATAATTAGTCTAACGCGTTTTTCCCAGCCACTTTATTTTCTTAAATGCTATCCAGCTCATCTTAATCAGTAGCCAGCCGTGCCTGAAACGGCTGATATTTGTTACTCCGTAAGTTCTGGCCTGATAAGTTACCGGAACTTCAACAATCTTGAGATTTTGTTTTACTGCGCCGAAAATAAGGTCGAAATCACCAAAGGGGTCAAAATCACCGAAATAGGAGCGGTTGGCTGCTATTAACTCGTAGTCTTTTTTATAAATCATTTTCGTTCCGCAGAGGGTGTCCCTGAACCTTTGTCCCAGCAGCCAGCTGAATAATGTCCCAAAAAACTTGTTAGCGAGAAGATTCAAGAATCGCATAGCCTGCTTTTGCATCGGATAAACGAGCCTTGAACCATTGATATACTCGCCCTTGCCATCGCGCAAAGCCCTGAAGAATTTTGGTAAATCTTCCGGCGGCGCTGTTAAATCGGCATCCTGAATTACCAGTATGTCCCCGGTTGCAGCGGCAAAGCCTTTTCTCACGGCATCGCCTTTACCGACACCATCGCCCTGATGCAGGAGGGAGATTTTGAGGTGAGGATATTGATTTATCTGTTCCTGAATTTTCTCAGCAGTACCATCCGTGCTGTTACCATCGACAAAGATTATCTCTGTTTCCCTGCCCATCTGAGGAATACGTCTTACGGCTTCTTCTATATTTCCCCTTTCGTTTCTGCATGGGACTATGACAGAAACCGACAAATCTTCATCACGCCGGGAAGCAGGAGATGGGCGGGCTATTACAAGGTTCACTAAATTAAACAGACGAAATCCCGGCAATAAAGAAAGAGAGTAATTGAATAAACTTGACAGTAGCGGAATGTACTTAGGCAGTAGAAGATAAGAATCGGAGCGAACAGGTTCAAAGTCGCTCAATTTGAGCAGATTGCCAATATCCTTCGACGGAAGCCAGTTCTGATAGGGGTGGGGGCGGCGAATCTTCAAACGGGAACCGAGGCACAAAATTGCCTCCCACAGATAATTATAATAAGTTATTACAATCCGGGTGCTATCTTCAGTTAAAGGGCGAATATGTTCCAACACCTTCTGAATATCATGCCATTGACCCAGCGAATTACAAATCAGGACGTAATCAAATTTCTCGTTGAGATTCAGTTCATGCGGGTCTGAGACATAGAATTTCAAGTTTGGGAATCGCTTTTTAGCCAGTTCAATGGCATTTGGCTCCGGGTCAACTCCCACGCCGTAAGAGGGTTTAACAGCAGCCAGCAGGTCGCCGCAATCGCAACCCACATGTAAGACCCTGCTGTTGGGGCGGACGGCAAATTTATAAATTTTGTCCAGCCATTTATAATAATATGAATTTCTTTTTCGCCAGCGAAGTAATGACTTCTCATCGGTTTGCTTTTCAAAGGTTGTTTCAGACGCGTTTGAATTGCTATTTTCCGTCTCAAGCATAAATTACAATGCCTCAGTATTCAAGGGGGCTGAGAATATAACCTTTATCCGGGACTCGAATCTTTTGCCATACCCTGCTCGCGCCACCACTGGATTGTTCTGTTAAGACCCTCATCGAAAGGCATTTCCGCCTCAAAGCCGAATAACTCTTTTGCTTTGCTTGTGTCCAGGGAGCGTCTGGGCTGGCCGTCGGGCTTTGAAGTATCCCAGGTTAGTTTGCCTTTGAAACCCGTGAGGTGTTGGATTTTTTCTGTAAGGGCCTTAATTGTTATTTCAAATCCGGCTCCGAGATTGACCGGTTCAGCTCCATCATATTTTTGAACAGCCATTGTGATTGCGCGAGCGGCATCCTCAACATATAAAAATTCCCGACTGGCCGAACCAGTTCCCCATACCAGAACTTCTTCATTTCCAGCGTCCATCGCTTCACAGAACTTGCGGATAAGCGCCGGTATAACGTGGCTTGTATTGAGGTCAAAATTGTCACCCGGCCCATACAGATTGACCGGCAATAAGTAAATTCCGTTAAGGCCGTATTGCTGACGATAGGCCTGAAGCATAACGAGCAGGGCCTTTTTGGCTATGCCGTAGGGTGCGTTAGTTTCCTCCGGATACCCATCCCAGAGATTTTCTTCTTTGAAGGGAACCGGCGTGAACTTCGGATATGCGCAGATGGTGCCTACCTGTACAAACTTTTTAATTTTGGGCAACCTGGCCTGTTCGATTAGATGCAGGCCCATTGCCATATTAGCGTAGAAGAACCTGCCGGGATTCTCGCGATTGGCTCCTATTCCCCCCACCTCGGCAGCTAAGTGAATAACAACACTCGGAGCCATACTATCATACATTCGAATCACATCGGCTTCTTTTGTCAGGTCGTAATCTTCGATAAGCGGTATAAATAAGTTCTCTTCGGGGACACCGAGATTCAGCAACTGTTTTTGCAAATGCAGGCCCAAAAAGCCTGCGCCGCCGGTAATAACAATACGCTCGGTTGAAAGCTCTGCCATTTTAGATTCTCTCATTTGCATTCATCTTATGCCTGGTTATCAATCAGGAGCTTTTCCTGCCTGGCTAATTCCAGGTCGGCGTCAATCATCATAGCCGCCAGTTGTTCAAAACCGACTTTTGGCTCCCAGCCCAAAACTTTCCTTGCCTTAGATGGGTCACCTCGGAGCAAATCAACTTCCGTCGGGCGAAGATATCGCTTGTCAATTTCCACATACTTATTCCAATCCAGGCCGACCCGCTTAAAAGCCAGGTCGAGAAATTCTCTAATTGAATGTGTTTGACCTGTAGCAATGACATAATCATCGGATTTTTCCTGCTGCAGCATTAGCCACATTGCCTCGACATAGTCTCCGGCAAAGCCCCAGTCTCGTTTAGCATCGAGATTGCCCAGATATAATTTTTCCTGCAAGCCCTCTTTTATGCGGGTTGCCGCTCTTGTAATTTTTCTGGTGACAAAGGTTTGGCCTCTTCTGGGCGATTCGTGATTGAATAATATTCCGTTGGCGGCAAACAGGCCGTAAGCTTCCCGATAGTTTACCGTTTGCCAGAAGCTGAAAGCCTTGGCACAGCCGTACGGGCTGCGAGGATAAAACGGCGTGGTTTCGGTCTGCGGAACTTCGGTGACTTTGCCGTACATTTCACTGGAAGAGGCCTGGTAGAATTTCGTATCCAGTCCGGTGTCACGAATAGCTTCCAGGAGCCTGATTGTACCGACAGCGTCTGCCTTTACAGTATAAACAGGCTGGTCGAAGCTTACTTTGACGTGTGATTGTGCACCAAGGTTATAAACTTCATCCGGCTGAACGCGGGTCAGGATTTCTCTCAGGCCCGTACCGTCGATTAAATCGCCGTAATGCAGGAATAAACGCGTGCCCGGCTGATGCGGGTCGGTATAGAGGTGGTCGATTCTTTGCGTATTAAAAGAGCTTGACCTGCGGATAATGCCGTGAACCTCGTAACCCTTGTCCAGTAATAGTTCGGTCAGATAACTGCCGTCCTGGCCGGTTATGCCGGTTATAAGCGCCCTTTTGGCCATTGTGTTTTCTCCCAAAAATTAATTTCGTCAATCAAATCTCAATGTTAGCATTTACGCCGAGGTGACATTGTCGGTTTAGAATGCCCGGCCACACTGTACAAGTCTCTCGATTTTGCTTAAAAATACCACGTTTGCCTGAAAAATACAACTATCTCAACCTGATGAGATAAAAAAATAACCCCTTATTTATAAGGGGTTATGACTGGGCGGTATTGGACTTGAACCAACGACCTCCTGCGTGTCGAGCAGGCGCTCTAGCCAACTGAGCTAACCGCCCTGATAGCGACACAATATACTATCGTAAAAAAAAACAGAAATCAACAAATTTTATGTAAAACTCTTTTTCGTGGCAAACGGGCCTGCTGTAAGCATAATCACACCTGAAAACAAACGCGGCGGCCATTATGGCCGCCACGCTTAAAGTCTTATTTGCAATAACCGACTACCGCGATTATGGTGCACTGAAGACATATACGTGCCGCTGGCTGGCGGCGAAGTTGTCGGTTATAGTGCCGCTTACAATCGGTTCGGTGCGGCTTTCGAATTTTACCTCGGCCGATGTGGCGGTAACGCCGGAAACCGTCAGGTCCACATTGTTTACAGCCGAGTTGATATTTACAGCAATTAGATATAAGTCGCCGTCGTATTCCTTCAATATCGTGTGGATGTCCGGGTCGGAAACCGATACCTGCAGCGGCGATGTGTCGGACACAAGGGCAGGGCTGAGGTCTTCCAACTCAAGTGTAATATCCACAAGTGTGCTCCAGGCGGTCGGGTAACTGCCCGGGTTATAAGCGAACCAGAGCACACCGTTGGCCGTGTGTGTAATAGCCCCATAGGTGGTAGCATAAAGATAACCCGAACTTGGCTCGGCTTCGCTGTCCCAGCCGAAACGCAGAACCATCCACATAGGCCGGTTCTGTCCGGTTGAAGCCCGCAGTGTATCAGTCTGGTCGATTACCGTTGAGACAGTCCAACTGTAGGAATCAGTCATTTGAATATCAGCGGTGTCGGAGTACTGATATATATTACTGGGCGCCCAGGGCATCATAAGCACGGAGGTTGGATGATTGGGGTCCTCTTCATGCAGCACTGTTGACATATAGCGAATTTCCGGCGGCGGGACATTCCAGCTTCCGTGGTCCGGCTCATCGCAATTATACCAGCAGAGAACCGCCGGGTGTCTTTTCAAAGGATGTGCTGCGAAAGCGGCCTGTCCGGGCAGATGCGCCCTGGCCACTCCAGATAATCCTACCCAGGTCATTAGTCCGTGGTCGGTGCATTCATCGAGTGCATCTGCCGTCGTCGTTTCGGTGGCGAGTGTAACCAGGTTAAAGCCGGTGCCGCCTAACGCAGACGGGTCGCCGCTGTAAATTCCGATTGGGAAGAACGGTTCGCCGTCGACAAGCGTTCTCTGCCCGTCGAGTGTAACAATCTTTGGCGTCCAAAGATTGGGGTCCGGCGGCTCTGTGCCGCCTCCGCCTTCTTTAGCTAACGAAACAGCATCAATATAGAGGGTGTTGATGCCAACACTGAAGAAATACAGGCGAGGACTGCTTGTCGA